>NZ_JBFUJK010000004.1:0-258574 GCF_056401395.1 Arthrobacter sp. P4_F11 | reverse complement strand
TCCCCAAGCCGCGTGGCGCAACCGGTAGCCCAGTTCCGGCTGATCTTGTGGATCGTCGGGGCCGGGCCGGAAGTGGAACCAGCCGAGGAATTCCCCGGTCGTCTTCTCGATCGCGGCCCAGAACCCGTAGCCGGGAAAGCGCTGGTAGTAGTCGAGGAATGCCGGTAGGAAGTCGCCTTCTATCTCGCCCCGGGGGGTGGGGATACCGCCGGTGATGTACCGCATCACCCGCGGATCGCTGTCCAGTTCCACGAGTAGCTCCGCATCGTCGGGGGTGAACTGCCGGAGCAGAAGTCGTTCAGTCTCCAGGAAGGTGAGCATGCAGACATTCTCGCACCGGGGGAAGACCCGTCACACCGATCGGGCAGGTCGGATTACCGTCGCTGGCCGAGCGCATCTCCACGCTGCTGGAAGAACATGGTCGCCTGGACGGCGTCGTCGTCGCTGCGGCGCCAAGCGAGCAGACCCTCGATCCAGCGCGCAATTCTGACCCGAGGCAGGTGCTTGAAGCCGTGGATGACAAGATGCTCGGTTTTCTCAGAGTCGCGAACGCCGCGCTGGCGGTCATGACCGAGTCGGGCTATGGGCGCATCATCGGGGTCTCCGGTCAGAATGCTTTCCTTGCCGGAAATGTGACGGGGGCGGTGCGCAATGCGGCGCTCATCATCACAGCGAAGAACTTTGCCGACTCCGTCGCCCGCGAAGACATGGCCGCGTCCGATGACTGAATGTCGCTAAGGCGTTCGTTCACCCTTCGAGCCACCGCCTCACGCGTCCGGTGCGGGACAAGTGAGGCGGCCGCAGTCTCTACCCGGGAACGGCACCCTGGTACAGGGTGAACTGGTTGGCCTGCTCCATGAACGCGTGGCCGACAATCGGCCCGTCGACCGAGCCGGTACGGACCCACATCGCGGATTCAACAAAGCTGTAGGGATTGTTCCCGTAGGGCGGGTAGCCCCAGGGCATCTCGTAGTTGTCGAAGACGCTCGTGAGGTACCAGATCCCGAAGGTGCTGGTCAGTTGTACCTGAGTGGCGATGTTGCGCCCGCTTACCGGTGATTTCCAGGTCTTCAACGCTTTCCACTCCGCGTTGTTCCCCACGTGGAAGGTGAGGCTGCCGTCTGGTGTGCCGTTGGGCGTCCCATACGAGTTGCGGCCGATCTCCAGGATCGGTTGGAGTGGAGCCGATCCGTTGGGTGCGCCGTACCACTGGCGCCACGTGAAGACTGTGCCATCGTTGAACGTCAGCGCCCCCCAGGTATACGCAGTCGTCCACACCTGCTGCCCGGAGTTGAAGTTCCCCCACTGGTGCTCAAACCAGATCGTGCCTGTGAGGTGGCGGGTCTTACCGCCGATGGTGACGGTGCCCTTACTCTTTGAAATCGGACCGGTGTAGTAGTAGGACAGCGCGTACAGGTTGGCGGGATCCAGATCCATTCCAGGGGATGTTCTGATTCTCAAAGCCGCCAAGCCCTACCGGCATGTAGCCGTACGGTGACTGGGCCGTGTTCTCCATGTCCATGGCGAGGGGTGAGTTGTTGTTGTTTGCGGCAACACCAGTGAATTGGAAGCGCCACGTGTCCGGCTCGGCACGGTACACCGTGGTGAATTCCACGTTCTCGCCCTTGGCGCTGTACTGGAAGTCGTCCGGCGAGGTCGAGTCCGGTGGCCGTGTCCCCTGCAATGAGCCAACAGCGGTCGGCTGGTGCGCCCAGATCAACTCCTGCTTGGCGAAGTCTCCGAACGAGAAGCTTACGCCTTGCTCCCACAGCGAGGGCCCCCCGGGCGCACTCGGATTGTTCGTGAGGTTGTAGAAAATGCCGAACTCTTCCCCGGTGTCGTCATCGGTGAAGAAGCCGGTCCAGTAGTGCCACTCCTGGAACTGCCCGGTGTCGAAGATTCCGCCCGTGTGCCATTTGTGGTCCTGCGGCAAGAGGTACAGGGCATGGCCGCTGACTTCCTGGAACGGGCCAGCCTCCCCGGGGGCTGCCGCGCTGGCCCGAGGGGCGGCACCGGCCCCCAACAGACCCGCCGTGGCGGCCATCGCCAGACCCGATCCCAAGACCCTGCGGCGGTCAATTCCTTGTCCTGACGCGCGGGCGACGTCCGCACCTTCACCTCCGCCCTCGATCAACGGGCGATGGTTCTGCTCTTTACTCTCATACATGGCTAAACCTCCTGGTGGACCCCCACGGCCTTAGTCTGCGGTCGACAAATCGAGGATCCGTCGCGGGTCTGCGGCGCTGGTTGGCCGACTCGAACGCCGCGCATCAAACGCTCCCTACGAGAGAATGGCTGATCCGGCCATCCGGTTCGAGCCTTTCCCGCGGAGCTTGGTGCGGCCACTGATGGGTGGCCGCCGTTCACCATTCCGTACCGGCTTGGGATTGTGGTCAACGTCGGGGTCGCACTTAGGAATCCAAGCCTCAATCCTGCCTGGCGCGGCCGGGACCGGTGCGGCCACGCTCGCAACCGTCACGTGAGGGTTCGCCCCGACCACCAACAATCCAGCAATACTTGCGGCGACGCGCGGGCCAGTGCTTCGGGATTCACGTCGACCTCGGCTTCGCCACGCTTCCACTTGGCAATCTGCCGGGAAACCGTCAGCTCGAAGTCTGCTCGGATCCCTTCGTCCAGCATTACCCCGGATGATCTCGCAGGGCAAGACCCGCAAATTCCGAATGGACCAGTCCGAGGACCAGGCACAGGCTCCGAGTCCGACGTCGAGGGCGGTAGCCATTGCAACAGCCTCGTCAATCGTGCTGTAACGGACTATCTGCAGGGCCGGGCGGACCTGCTCTTCCGCCACCAAGGGGTTGTTGTTGTCGATGTCGGCTACGAGGGTGGTGGGTAGAAGTAGCCTGGCTGGTCGGTGCCCGGGTTGCCGCCGAGCAGGACGCGGGCCCCGGAAGCTTTAGCCGCTTCCACCAGGTTGTCGACGACGTCGTACTGTCTGCGGCGCGGGAGGCCGGCAGCGTGTTCGGAGTCAGCCGACGCGGCGATAGCGGATGTGGGTGGCCAGCGGTGAGTGAAGCACCTCGGCGGGCTCGAAGCCGAAGGATTCAACCCCGTCGAAAATACGCTCGCCCGAACCGAGCAGGACCGGTGCGATGTCGAGGGTGAGCTCGTCGATCACGCCGGCGATCAGTGCCTGTCGGACGGTCGAGGCCCCACCGGCGATGTCCACGCCTTTGTCTCCGGCGGCCTGGCAGGCTGCGGAGTAGGCCGAGTCGAAGCCCTCGGTGACAAAGTGGAAGGTCGTCCCGCCGTCCAGCTGGATCGGGTCATGTTCGTGATGGGTCAGCACGAACACCGGCGCGTGATAGGGCGGTTCGGCTCCCCACCAGCCTTTCCATTCCTCATCCCAGTCCCCGCGGATGGGGCCGAACATGTTCCGACCCATCACATATGCGCCGCGCGGGCGCATGAGCCACTCGTTCGCTACCTTGTCGGCATCGTTGGCGCGCGGGTCGCCGATGTGCCAGCCGTGCAGCTCCAGCCCCCGCTTGCCCAGGGGGTTCTCGCGGCTCTGGTCCGGCCCGGCGACGAAGCCGTCCAGCGAGATCGACATGTGGCAGGTGGTGTCCGGCATCGCGAACCTCCTGAGTGATTGCGACCTGCATGCGGTCGTGTGGGGATTCTGGGGATCGTAGCAGGTGATGGGATCCGCGACCACCGTCTCCGGCGAATGGCCGCCTCGTTCAGCTGGCGGAGGCAGGCCGGTCGGGGCGGGCCAAGTCGGCCTGGATCGTGCGGATGATCGAGGCGAGGATTCCGGATGCGAGAAGTCCTGGCCCTAGCGGACCGGCGGAATTCGCGCCCAGCGGTGGCAGGCGCCGGAGCGCGGACCGGGCTTCGGCGCTCATGTGCTCGAGTTGCCAGTGGATCTCGTCGTCGATCGTCTGGGGTCGATCGGGCGCTGCGAGTCCGGCCGCTTTCGCGGCATACGCCGCTGCCCCCAGGGCGTGCGCTCCCATGTGGGCGACGGCGGCGGCTTGCGTGGCGGACCGGGCGGCAGCCACCGCAGCAGGGCTGGTAACCTCGCGTGCGGCACGGCCGGCCACAAACCGCCGGCGGATCTCGTCGGCGGCACCGAGCTCACCGCGAGCGAAGGCCCGGGCCCGGGCGATGGCGTCGCGGGGGCGACCATCTGCAGGAGCCTCGGCCTCAAATAAAGCCACCACCCGCTCAGCGCAGTCTGCGGCCCAGCCCGCGACGACGCGGCGCTCGGGCTCACTTAGCGTCTGCGGAGAAGCCATATCAGCACCATACACACGCCTTGCAGACCGATCGGCTTACGGGCAGCGCAATGCACGCGAATCTCGGTCTCGATACTTGGGCATGTCTGGATTCCCGGCCGGAACCCTGGACATGACTTGGGTGTGAGTTCGCGCCGGGAGGGGATGGTGGCCTGGGGATACGAGTAAGTCCGGCATTCCAGGCCGTCCGGGAATCGATAACTGCGGACAGGTAGAGACTTACCCGAAGAGCCCGATACGGTTCGCGAGAAAACGGTGGTGGCTCCGTCTCGCGATGGGTGAGGAATAATACCTTCCATGACCAGCGGGGAGATCGGTAAGAGGGAAGCCCAAAAGCCGGCTACGCGCACCGGCGCACGTGTTGACGTCGCCCCAACTCTGCCGGAAGCCATGACCGGCAGGGCAAGCCCGGCGAAAGCGGCGGTCGGAGACAAGCCGGTCTTCGCATATATCGCCAGCCTGCCACAGCCGCAGCGGGGCATCGCCGAAGCGGTCGATGCTTTGGCGGCAAAGACACTGCCCGGCCTCCGGCGCTCAGTGAAGTGGGGCATGTCCTACTACGGAGTCGGCGACGGGTGGTGCTTCAGCTGCGGCGGTTTCGCTGGCCATGTCAAGCTCATGTTTGTGAATGGCGCAGCGCTCGAGCCTGTACCGCCGGTGACACCGGTGGGGATGGGCGGGTCGACGCGGGGTGTGGAGCTCAAATCCATGGACGACGTTGACGAACGCCAGATCGCGGCGTGGATGAAGCAGGTCGCGTCCGTGCCGGGTGTCGGGGGCAAGAAGCGTTGAACCGGAGGCCTGCCGCCGAGGCAAACAAGAGGACGACGGCGGATCCTTCCCGCCGTCGTCCTCTTGCGTCTATTTTTTGACGCCTATCGCAGTCCGGGTTACTTGGTGACCTGAAGTCCGGTGTCCCAGTTGAAGTCGGCGAACTCGGGGTTGGCCTGCATGGTCATGAGGACGAACTGGAAGCCTTCGAGTTCCCGGGAGCGCTTGAGCGGTCCGACCACCAGGGGGCGCATGCCACCGGCGCTGACGAAGCTGCTCACGGCGGCGGTGGCGTCCGCGTTGTCGCCGGCGATGAAGACGTCCAGGGGCTGTCCGCCTGACTCTCCGGCGACGAGGGTGCCGGCGAAGGTGGTGTTGAACGCCTTGACCACGTTGGCGCCGGCGGGGGCAAGCTGCGCGATTTCTTCGGCGGCGGAGGTGCCGGGCTCGACGACCAGGGAGTCGAAGGTCTCGAAGTTCACCGGGTTGGTGATGTCGACGATGGTCTTGCCGGTCAGGGCCTCGCCGTAGGCGCTGACGACGTTCTTGGCGGCGTCAAACGGGACAGCGAGGACCACGATGGCGCCCTGCGGAGCCTCGGCCGTGGTCCCGAAGGTGACGCCGGCGCCGAGTTCGGCGGCCAGTTCCTGCGCTTTGGTGATGTCCTGTCCGAGGATCTCCACGGTCAGGCCGCCGGCGAGTGCTCGGGTGGCGATGCCGCGGGCCATGTTGCCGTTGCCGATGATGGTGAGGTTCGTCATGGGTGACTTCTTTCCGAATATGCGGGCCACGAGGGTTTTCATCAGATTCTGTTCTCTTGGGGGAGTGATGCTTGAAGCTACAACTAAATGTACATCAGGAAAGTTGAAGCGTCAACTAATTCTTCGAACGGAACGAGGTGTTTGCGTTTAATGGCCACGCGGCGGGCGCGTGTGGGAAGTGAATTCCCCCGGGGTTTGGCGCGGGGGAGCGGCGGCTATGCAGGCCGGGCTCGCGCCTATGACGGCCGCTGGGCCGTATCCACGGCATCTTGAGCGAGCAGTTCGCCGGTGCGCACGATGGATGCGCGCCTGCGCTCTTCGTCCGGCGGTCCGGTGATCACGAGGGGGACATTCGGGCTCGAGACCCAGGCGTGGCATAGGGTGACGATGGTCAGGAGCAGGTCTTCCGCAGCCGCCTCGCTCAAGGCCGGAAGGGCATTCCGGATCTCGGTGACTTTGTTCGCCGAGCGGAGGGTGCGGGCCTCGGCTCCTACGGGATGTCCCTGCTCAAGTCCCTCCCAAAAGGTAAGGCGTGCGAGGCTGGGGCGGCTCCTGGAAAAATCAAAGTACCGTCCCGCGAAATCTCCGATCGCAACAGGACCCATGCCGGCGACCGGAAGGTCGTCCAGGGCGGTGGCGAGTTCGCGGGTGAGCGCCGCTTCGAAGAGTCCGGCCTTGCCGCCAAAGTAGAAGTAAATCCGCTCGCGGTTGCACCCGGAGATCCGCGAAATCTGATGGATGCGCGCACCGGAGAAGCCCCGATCAGAGAACTCGGTAATTGCGGCATCGAGGATTTTCTTCTGCGTCGCATCAGTGTCCCAGGCCATGGCCCCCATCATAACTCCAACCGTTTGTTTGCTTTCGCGAAACAGCACGCAGTAGCATCAATTCCAACCGGACGTTTGGAGATTGAGTGGAACACGAGGGTAAAGCGCTAGCGGCCGACGAAACGGATGCGCATCATCACCGAACCGTCGGTATGGCATCCGTCCATGTAAGGGCTGCTATCACCTGGGTGGCGATCTTTCCGCTGGCCGCAATCGGGATGAGTATTTTGGCCGCTTTGGCGCCGGGGTGGCCCCCGGTCCTGCGCGCTTTTACGCTCACTCTTGTGGTCGTTCCCATTGCCGTCTACTTCGCCGTTCCCCGCTTTCTCCTGCTCCAGGCGAAGCTGGGCCACGTTGCCACGCGCACTCGGGCGCGGCACAATGCGAAACGCCATGCGCGGGTTCGCGAGCCACACCGGGGTGCATGATCGGGGCCGGCCTGCCGGAAGTTACAGCCTGTCGGCGTCGGGGCCTGTGGCGTAGGCGTGACTGGTCTCTACCATTGCAGCGACCACGTGCAGCTCATTCTCGTCGCGGGGCCCGTAGACCATGACCATGCCTCGAGCCAGCCGGATGCCGGCCAGCGGGTGGGCCACTGCCCAGCCCTTGGCGATTGCGTCCGCGGCCAGTTGGGGCGGCAGGGCCAGGTGGAGGGAGCCGTCGTGGGACGGGTGCTGGTGGGCAAACTCCCCGGCTGAGGGAACCAGGAACGCATCCTTGGGTGCGTCAGGTTCCGGCTTTATCATCAGGCCCCGCGCGCCTGGAATGGAGATAACGGACTGCGAAGTCGAGACTCCGGCGAGCGAACTGATCCTGGCGAACAACTTTTCCTGAAGGTACACTGGCGCATTGTCAGTGCGCTGTTCCTGCGGGATTGTCCATGACACGGTGGGACGCTGACCGGCCCTTCGGGGAAGGGTGCCGTCCGGCAGGGCCGACCAGCGTCCGCCGGTGGTGCCTTCATCCGCTCCGGAACGAGCCAGGAACGACAGCCGCTCGTGGATCCAGCCCCCGAGTTCACGGAGCGTCTGGCCGCTGATCTGGTGCCCTCCGGGGTCGCGGCGGGCGTAGGCGGGGGCGGCGGAATCCGTCAGCAAGTAGTTCCAGGTGCGGTCCAGCAGTTCCGGCGGGATGACTTTGTCCTCGTCGCCCTGAGCGACGAAAACCGGAAGGCCTGCCAGCCGGGCCGGCGTGACCGGGACACCGGCGTCGAACGGCAAGGTGCCGTACAGAATAGCCGCACCGGAGAATCGTTGCGGATCTGCAAGAACCAGCCCGCCAGCGAATGCTGCACCCCCGCTGAAACCGACGAGCACGACCGGGCGGCCTGCGGGGGCGACAGTGTCGAGCCAGGTTCGGAACCATGCCATGGATGCCGTCAGCGACTCGGCAACCGGACGGCCGATGCCGCGGTTGGCAAACCATGCATAACCGCCGCCCTCTGCGATCGGTGCCCGGACGGCGGCGTAGGCGGGGCCGGGCGGCAGGTGGTCGGCGAGGGCTATGATCTCGCGCTCGCTTGAACCCCGGCCGTGCAAGAGCACCACCAGGGGAGCCGCAGGGTCGGACGACCCGTCCGTCGTCGCCACTGCCGAGGTGCCCGGGTGTCGGCCGTCAAGATCGGTGGACTTCTCGGAGATGCGCATGAAAGCT
The DNA here is from genome assembly GCF_056401395.1 of Arthrobacter sp. P4_F11. NCBI lineage: Bacteria > Bacillati > Actinomycetota > Actinomycetes > Micrococcales > Micrococcaceae > Arthrobacter > Arthrobacter sp. P4_F11. Next base: position 250,303 of record NZ_JBFUJK010000004.1, on the reverse strand, counting down.
CCTGCTCGTGGGTGTTGGGCACAATAAGTTTCTCTTGAAGTTTCAACTATTATGGCGCGTCGCGTATTCCCCCGGCGACTGTTGCGAATCAGCGGGGCGTCGCAACAGTCGCTGGGGAACAAGGATTCGCTGCCGGCTGCGGGTCCTACGTGGTGACGACGAGTTTGCCGCTGACGCGGCTTTCCTCCATGTCCGTGTGGGCCTGGACGATGCCATCGAGGGTGTAGACCTTGCCGATGGGGACCATCGCGGTGCCGTCACTGACGGCCTGCAGGAATTCCTGGAGCACACCGCCGGGGAGGTCGGCGGCGCCGCCTGTGTAGGAGGTGAGCCGGACGCCCCGCGGAATGTAGTCAATCGGATAGAAGTCCGGGACTGTCCACTGGTTTGAGAGCATCCCGGTGAAGCAGACGACGCCGTGGACCCGGGTGGCGCGCAACGTGTCGGGCAGCGTGGGGGTGCCGACGAGTTCGAGGGCGGCGTCCACGCCGCCCGGAACAATGCGGCGCACGGCAGTGGCGAGGTCGCCGTCGTCGATCAGGACATGATCGACGCCGATCGAGGCGAGGGCTTCCCGCTTGGCTTCGTCGCGCGTTGATGCCAGGACGGCGAGCCCGCGGCGCTTGGCAAGTAATGCGGCGGCCATGCCGACGGACGAGGTTCCGCCGCGGATGAGCAGGCTCTGGCCGGGCTGGATGTCCAGGCCAATGGTGAGGGAGCCGTGGGCGGTCTGAAGCATCTCAGGGATGGCGCCGATGACGGACCAGGGCAGCTCTGATTCGAAGGCAATGACCTGCCGGGCCGGCACGCACGTGTACTCGGCATAGCCGCCGTCGAACACGCGGCCCATGCCGCCCATCAGGGTGGCGACCTTCTGCCCGGCGCGGAACTCGCCGCCGGGGGAGTCGGCCACCTCTCCGACAGCTTCTATCCCGGGCACGCGCGGAAACGTGACGCCCTGGGCCAGGCCCAGGCGCGTATGCAGCTCCGAGCGGTTGAGCCCGAACGCCCGGACCCGGATGAGCACCTGGCCCGGCAGCGGCACAGGGATGGGTCGGTCGCGAATGACCAGCGCCTCGGCCGGCCCTGGGCCGTCCAGTACCACGGCCCGCATGGTGCCGCCGCTCACTGACCGGCCGCCTTGGAGTCCAGGGAGGGCCGCTGCGCGCTGCGAAGCCGGGCCAGGAGGTCGAGCAGTGTGGTGGTCTCCTGCGGACTCAGGGCCGGGGTGAACCAGCTGTCGAGTTCGGCCTCGATCACAGTGCGTCCCCGGGCGACCACCGCCTTCCCTTCTTCCGTGAGGTCAAGGAGGGAGGAGCGCCGGTCGCCCGGGTTTATCTTCCGCGAGCAGTACCCCGCCGCCTCAACACGGTCAACCAGCTTGCTGGCGCCGCCCACGGTAATGGCCAGCGCCGACGCGATGTCGAACACCCGGCACGTGCCAAGGGAGGAGACGACGACCATCGCCTCGAACCTGCCGAGGGGAAGTCCGCATTTCTGGCGCAGGCGGGCGTCGACCGCATCCCACAGCTCTGTTTCAAGTCGGGTCAGCGTGCTGAAGAGGGAATAGAAGTCAGTCTGGCCAGCTCTGGTGTCCATGGACCAAGCTTAGCATTTAGATTCCATGGAAGATACTTCCCCGGATTCTACTTGTCGGTCGGCCGCAGCCTGTGGGGGACTCGTTCGCTCCTGATCGAGGGCTAGACTCTGATCGGACGTCCCGGCGACCATCGACGATGGGCCAATATCGCAGAGGAGCCTTGATGGCTGGCGGCAGCAGTGAGCCCGGTAGGACTGTGACCTCGAAGGTGCTCTCCATCCTGGAAGCCTTCGAAAAGTCCCGGGGTGCCCTCAGCCTGACGGAAATCGCCGAAAAATCCGGGCTGCCCCTGAGCACCGCCCACCGGCTCGTCAACGAGCTCACAGACTGGGGATTACTTTCGCGCGAGCCCAACGGCCGCTACCAGCTGGGCATCCGCCTCTGGGAGCTTGCCCAGAACACCGGGCGGCAGCTCCGCGACGCGGCGCGCCCGTACATCCAGGATCTTTTCTCCCTCACGGGCGAAACCGCACACCTGGCCGTCCGGTCCGGCCACGAGGTGCTGTACATTGACCGCGTCTACGGCTCCAAGCGCCTGCCCCGCGCTTCCCGCGTCGGCGGACGCCTGCCCATGCATGCGACCGCCGTCGGGAAGATCCTCCTGGCCTTCGAGGAGGATTGGGTCCGCGACGCCTACCTGAACCGGCAGCTCGAGCGGCACACCGCGCACACCCACGTTGACCCGAGAAAACTGGCCGCCGAACTGACCCAGATCCGGGAGCAGGGCTACGCCACTACGCTCGAGGAAGTCCGGCTGGGCTCGTGCTCCATCGCCGTCCCGGTCTTCCACACCGGCAGGATCGGCGCCGCGATCGGCCTGGTGCTTCCCACGAGCCAGGCCGCCACGATGAGCCGCCACCTTCCCGTCCTGAGGGGCATCTCGGCGCAGATCGAACGCGCCACCGCGCGGATCCCGCTGGAAACGCTGCTGGGCAGCCACACCGCGGCATCGGACTAGGCCGAACCCTGCAGCTGCAGGCCCGCGGCAAAGTGGCTTCCGCTCAGTGGAAGCCTTTCCTGCCATCCTGAGGTGACGGGGGCCACACTGGTGGAAGAACCCCCGGCATGCACTGCTGCTGCCAGCGGGACCGGAAAACCAAGGAGCCCAGATGTCATCGTCGACTGAAACGGCCGGCCGCTGTCCCTTCGGACACGGCGCCGAAGCCCCTACAGGGCACCACGGCTACGAGCCATTCCAGATGAAGGATCCCTTCCCCGCCTACGCCGAACTCCGGGCCGAGCAGCCCGTGATGTTCGACGAGCGGATCGGTCTCTATGTCGTCTCCCGCTATGACGACATCAAGGCCGTCTTTGAAGACTGGGAAACCTTCTCCAGCGAAAACGCCCAGGCGCCTGTCCGCGAACGCGGTGCCGCGGCCAAGAAGATCATGGACGACGGCGGCTTCACCGCCTACTCGGGCCTCTCCGCCCGCCGCCCGCCGGAGCACACCCGCATCCGCGCAGTCGTCCAGAAGGCCTTCACACCCCGCCGCTACAAAGCGCTGGAGCCGTTCATCAGGCAGAACGTCGTTGAACTGCTCGATAAGATGCTGGCCCGTCCGGACCGCCGCGGCGACATGGTCAAGGACCTTGCTTACGACGTCCCCACCATCACCATCCTCACCCTGATCGGCGCAGACGTAGCCCAGGTCGACACCTTCAAGCGCTGGAGCGATTCCCGCGCCGCCATGACGTGGGGCGACCTCACGGACGACGAACAGATCCCGCACGCCCACAACCTCGTGGAGTACTGGCAGGAATGCCTCCGGCTGGTCAGGGTGGCTCACGAGGAAGGCGGCGACAACCTCACCGCGGACCTGGTCAAAGCGCAGCAGGACGGCGCGGAAATCTCCGACCACGAGATCGCCTCCGTCCTCTATAGCCTGCTCTTCGCCGGCCACGAGACCACCACCACGCTGATCTCCAACGCCCTCCGCGAACTCCTGGCCCGCCCCGAGCAATGGAAGCAGCTGGTGGAGGACCCGAAAAAAATTCCCGCCGCCATCGACGAAGTCCTGCGCTACGCCGGCTCGATCGTCGGCTGGCGCCGCAAGGCCCTCAAGGACACCGAAGTTGGCGGCGTCGCCATTGAAGAAGGCGCGCAGTTGCTGCTCCTCATGGGCTCAGCCAACCGGGATGACACCAAGTTCGACGCCGGCGAGGACTTCGACATCACCCGCCCCAACGCCCGCGAGCACCTGTCCTTCGGGTTCGGCATCCACTACTGCCTGGGCAACATGCTCGCCAAGCTCCAGGCCAAGATCGCCCTCGAGGAAGTGGTCCGGCTCGCCCCGGGGCTGCAGCTGGAGCATCCGGAAGCCATCGCTTTCCGCGAGAACCTTTCCTTCCGCGTCCCCGAGACCGTCCCCGTCACCTGGAAGGCCTGAGAAGTATGCAGAGCAACGAATACGTCCAGTTCTTCGACGGAGGCATCGAACCGAAGCTCGAAAACCTTGGCGGCAAGGGGGCCTCCCTGGTCACCATGACCTCCGCCGGCATGCCCGTCCCGCCCGGCTTCGTGGTCACCACCGCCCAGTTTGATGCCTTCATGGAGGAAGCCGGGATCACCCGGGACATCCACCAGCTCCTCGCAGGACTGGACCCAGAAGACATGGGCCAGGTGGACAGGGTGTCCGCTGAGATCCGGGCGGACATCCGCTCCCGCGCGGTGCCTCAGGCCCTGCGCGAGCTCACCGTCGCCGCCTACGAGTCCCTGATGTCCCGCTTTGAGTCGCCGGTCCCGGTGGCCGTTCGCTCCAGCGCCACCGCCGAGGACCTGCCGGACGCCTCCTTCGCCGGCCAGCAGGACACTTACCTCTGGCTCGACGGCGTCAAGGCCGTCACCGAGCACATCCGCCAGTGCTGGGCATCGCTCTTCACATCCCGCGCCATCATCTACCGGCTCAAGAACAACATCCCCAACGAGGGCCTCTCGATGGCGGTCGTGGTGCAGAAGATGGTCAACGCACGGGTCTCCGGCGTCGCCATCACCATGGACCCCACGAACGGCGACCGTTCCAAGATCACTATCGACTCCTCCTACGGGGTGGGGGAGATGGTTGTCTCCGGCCAGGTCACGCCGGACAACATCATGCTGGACAAGGTCACGCTGGCGGTCGTCTCCGAACACCTCGGCGACAAGCACGCCGAACTCGTCCCGGACGCCGTTGCCGGGCGCCTGGTGGAGCGGGAGGTCGACGCCGAACGCCGCGGCCGCCGCAGCCTCACCGGCGCCGAGCTCACCGCCGTCGCTCAGATGGCCAAGCGCGCGGAGAAGCACTACAAGTGCCCGCAGGACATCGAGTGGGCCCTCGATGCGGACTTGCCCGACGGAGAGAACCTGCTCCTGCTGCAGTCCCGCCCGGAAACGGTGCACTCTTCGAAACCGGGGGCGGCCACCCAAACGGTGCCCTCGGCAGCCGGCGGCTACTTCAGCGGACTCAGCCCCGCCATTTCTGCAGCAGCGCCCGCTTCCCCGACGACGCCAGCCACCACGACGCCGGCCGGCCCGGCGCCGTCGTCCGCCACCGGCTTTAGCCTCGGCAGCATCACCGCCTCAGTGCTGAAGCCGTCCTTCTAGAACGTTCCGAACCGCTAGTCCGCTACGTCACCCAGGCTCAACGCCGAGCCCGTATTGAAAGGACCGCCATGTCCCTGAAGTCCTTCCCCAAACCCTCCGAGCTCGCGGTCCCCGTCGGGGCCGAGGGCTGGGAAAAGATCTACCCGTACTATCTGGTCTTCCAGGACAAGCTCAAGGAGCAGGAGGACGCCAAGTTCTGGTTCTGCGACAGCCAGCATTGGCCCACCGTGTTCAAGCCGTTCGAGACGATCGGCGGCGAGTTTGCGGTCAAGTGCCTGGGCCAGTATAATGCCCGGCACCTGATGATCCCCAACGCCAACGGCATCGAGTTCCGCGTCCACCTGGGCTACCTCTACATGTCCCCCATCCCGGTGCCGGTAGACCAGATCGCCGCCCGCGTTCCCCTGTTTGAACAGCGCGTGGGCCACTACTTCCAGAACTGGGAGCAGCTCCTCAAGCAGTGGCACGTCAAGGTCAAGGGCACCATCGACGAGATGGAGACCATCTCCTTCCCCAGGCTTCCGGACATGGTTCCCATGGAGGACATCCTCTCCGGCAAGGGCAAGGACGGCTCCGAGAAGCTGTTGGAGAGCTATGACCGGCTGATCCAGCTGGCCTACCAGAACTGGCAGTACCACTTCGAGTTCCTCAACCTCGGCTACATCGCCTACCTGGACTTCTTCAACTTCTGCAAGCAGGTGTTCCCCAACATCCCGGACCAGTCCATCGCCACAATGGTGCAGGGCGTGGACATGGAGCTCTTCCGCCCGGATGACGAACTCAAGCAGCTCGCCAAGCTCGCCGTTGAGCTACGGCTGCAGGCTCATTTCCGTAACACCGGTCACGCCGACGACGTCGAGGCCACCCTGGCTGCCATCGCCGCAGCCCCGGGTGGGGACCGCTGGATCGCCCAGTACGAGGGCGCCAAGGACCCGTGGTTCAACTTCACCGTGGGCAACGGCTTCTACGGCCACGACAAGTACTGGAACGAACACCAGGAAATCCCGCTCGGCTACATCGCGGACTACATCCGCCGCGTGGACGAGGGCCAGGAAATCATGCGGCCGGTGGAGGCACTCATCGCAGAACGCGACCGCATCATCGAGGAATACCGCGAGCTGCTCGAAGGCGAAAACCAAGCCCTCTTCGACGCCAAGCGCGGGCTCGCCGCCACCGCCTACCCGTACGTGGAGAACCACAACTTCTACATCGAGCACTGGACCATGGGCGTCTTCTGGCGCAAGATCCGCGAGCTGTCCCGCATGATGCAGGCCGAGGGTTTCTGGACCGAACCGGACGACCTCCTCTACCTGGGCCGCAACGAGGTCCGCGACGCGCTGTTCGACCTGGTCACGGGCTGGGGCGTCGGTGCCAAGCCGATCGGCCCGGACTACTGGCCGGCCGAAATCGAGCGCCGCCGCGGAATCGTGGACGCGCTCAAGACCGCCCGGCCCGCCCCGGCGCTGAACACCCCGCCGGAATCCATCACCGAACCCTTTACCCGGATGCTGTGGGGCATCACCACCGAGCAGGTCCAGCAGTGGCTGGGCGCCGGCGAGGAAGTCGAAGGCGGCGGACTGCGCGGCATGGCTGCCTCGCCGGGCGTGGTGGAGGGCCTGGCCCGCGTCATCACCGACGCGGACCAGCTCTCCGAGGTGCAGCAGGGCGAGATCCTGGTCGCCACCGTCACCGCGCCGTCCTGGGGCCCGATCTTCGGCAAGATCAAGGCCACGGTCACGGACATCGGCGGCATGATGAGCCACGCGGCGATCGTCTGCCGGGAGTACGGTCTTCCGGCGGTGACCGGAACGGGTTCCGCCTCCACCACCATCAAGACCGGCCAGCGGCTGCGGGTGGACGGGACCAAGGGCACCGTGCAGATCCTCGATGCCGACCAGCCGGAGCTCCTGGTCACCGGACCCGGCGCCCACGCGCACAGCCACAGTCATGTCTGAGCTGAACGCGCCGGCTGCAAGGACCGTCCTGATCACCGGTGCCGCCGGCGGGCTGGGCCGGGCGTTTGCGCTCGGCTTTGCCGGCCGCGGCTACCGCGTGGCGGTGGCCGACATCAACCTCGAGGGCGCTGAGCAGACGGCCAAACTGGTCCGCGAACTCGGTGCCGAGGCCGCCGCCTTTCCGGCGGACGTCACCAGCGTGGACTCCACTGAGATCCTGGCACGGGACTGCGCGGACTTCGGGAACGGAAGCATCGACGTCGTCCTCAACAACGCGGCGGTGTACGCGGGGGTGACCCGCAGCCCGTTCGAGGACATCGACCCGGCCGAATGGGACCTGGTGATGAACGTCAACCTCAAGGGCCCCTGGCTCGTGACCCGTGCGGCGAGCCCGTACCTGCCCGAGGGCGGGCGCGTCATCAACCTCTCCAGCGCCACGATCTTCAGCGGCTCGGAACAGTGGCTCCACTACGTCGCGTCCAAGGGCGGCGTGGTGGCCCTGACCCGGGTGATGGCCAAGGAACTGGGCCGGCGGGGGATCACGGTCAACGCGATCGCCCCCGGCTTCACTCTCACCGAAGCCAGCTACGGCCTGATGGAGAACGCCGAGAACTACGGTGTGGACCGCGGGGCCATCAAGCGGGCCAGCCAGCCCGAGGACGTCGTGGGCGCGGCCCTCTTCCTGGCTGGGCCGGACAGTTCCTACTACACGGGCCAGACCATGGTGGTGGACGGCGGCCGCCAGTTCATCTGAGGCGCTCTTTCCTGCCATCATCCGATTCAACCAAAGGAGAACCACATGCCAACGGTTCATTTCACCGACGCCGGGGGCGCTGTCCGCGACGTCCAGGGAAACCCCGGCGATTCAGTCATGGAAACGGCCGTCCGCAACGGCGTCCCCGGGATCGTCGCCGAATGCGGCGGCTCATTGTCCTGCGCTACCTGCCATGTCTTCGTCCGCGAGGACTGCCTTTCGCAGCTTCCGCCGATGGAGAACATGGAAGACGAAATGCTCTACGGCACGGCCGTCGACCGTGAGGACAACTCGCGGCTGTCCTGCCAGCTCCGGCTCACAGACGCCGTGGAGCTGTTCGTCACCACCCCGGAAACCCAGGTGTAGCGATGGGCGCGGAAGCACTGGAGCAGGCAACTGACACCCTCGTCGCGGACCAAAGCTCTCCAACGCGCACGGGGCTCCTGATCATCGGCGCCAGCCAGTCCGGGGTCCAGCTTGCTGTATCGCTGCGGGCACTCGGCTTCGACGAACACATCACCCTGCTCGGCGACGAGGACCACCGACCCTACCAGCGCCCGGCCCTGTCCAAGGAGTTCCTGCAGGGCACGGTCGAGAGCGAATCACTGATTTTCCGCTCCAACGACTACTGGGCCGGACACAACGTGGCCCTGGTCAAAGGCGAATACATCGTCCGGATCGACAAGGAACCCGACGGCTCCGGGGTCGCGCATTCTTCCTCCGGAAAACAGTTCCCTTTCAAGCGGCTGGCGCTCACGGTCGGAGCCCGGGCCCGCAAGCTGGAGATTGAGGGCGGGAACCTCGACGGCGTGCTGTACCTCCGCAACGCCGACGACGCGCTGGCACTCAAGGCGCGGGTGGGGGATGCCACGGATGTGGTGGTGATCGGCGGCGGGTTCATCGGGCTGGAGGCCGCGTCCAGCCTGCGGAAGATGGGCAAGAACGTCACCGTTCTGGAATTCGGTCCGCGGCTCGTTGGCCGGGCCGTGGGAGATGAGACGGCCGGGTACTTCCTCCAGGCGCACCGTTCCCGCGGCCTGGACATCCGGCTCAACACCAGCGCGAAGCGCTTCACAGCAAGCGAGGGCGGTAGCGCGGTCGCCGGCGTAGAACTCCAGGACGGCACAGACCTCTCCGCTCAGATTGTGCTCGTGGGGATCGGCGTCATTCCCAACACCCAGCTGGCCGAACAGCTCGGGCTGACGGTGGACAACGGGATTGTGGTGGACCGCTTCGCGTTGGCCTCGGACGGCACAACGGTGGCGATCGGCGACTGCGCCAACATGCCCAACCCGGTGCCAGGGTCGGAGCCGGGGGAACGGATCCGGCTGGAAAGCGTCAACAACGCCATCGAACACGCGAAGGTGGCCGCCTACTCGCTGACCGGGCGGCGCGAGGAATACGCCGGCATCCCCTGGTTCTGGTCCAATCAGGCGGACCTCAAGTTGCAGATCGCCGGACTGTGCAACGGCTACGACCAGACGGTACTCCGTCGGGACGAGGACCGCGGAAAGTTCAGCGTCCTGTACTACCGCCAGGGCCAGGTCATCGCCGCGGACTGCGTCAACGCCCCGCTGGACTTCATGGCCGTCAAGAACGCGCTGGCAAAGGGCCAGAACATCCCTGCCGACGCCGCGGCGGACCCCGCCACGCAACTCAAGACCATCACCACGGACAGCTAACTGCACTCAGACAGTACGCCGGCCCACCCGAAGGAGCATTATGAGCACCCCCAAGACTCCGGTCGCAGCCAGCCCCGCCGCTAAACCGGTGGACGTGCCGGCCCAGGCCTTTGCCGCGGAGTACAGCGTCCGGCCTGTTCCCGCGGCTGGTCCGGTAGACACCACCGCGATCTGCAATACCCCGGCTGCCGTTCAGGAACTCGACGCACTGTGGAAGGCCGTGGTCCATGAGACGCGGACGCGCGGAAACGACATCCACTTGCCGATTTCCTTGGCCTACGCCGAACGGCTGTGCCGGGCCTATCCCGGCGCCGACGCTGAACTGGTGCGCGTGGCCACTGTGCTGCACGACACTGGCTGGGCCCACGTTGATGAATCCCGCATCATATCCGAGGGCTTCACCGGTGACTGGCGGAAGGCCGCCATCCGCTACGAACACGAGCAGCAGGGCTGCGACGTGGCCCGCCGGGTGCTCCCCGCCCTGGGATACTCCACCGAATTCATTGAGCGCGTCTGCGAGATCATCGACGGCCACGACACCCGGCCGGTGGCCCGGTCCCTGGAAGACGCCCTGATGCGCGATGCCGACAGGCTATGGCGCTTCGACCGCGCCGGTATCGCCCTCGCCTCCTCATGGTTCGGCATGGACCCGGCCACGTACACCGACAGACTGGCCACCGAGATCGTGCCCGAACTCATCACCCAGGCCGCCCACGATATGGCCGCCGCGGACCTTAACCGATCCAACGCCCTTCTTAAGACGGCGGTGATCCGATGACCTCCGCCACGCCTGATGCTCCTGCCCTGACAGCCCGGACGGAGCTGTCCCTGCCGCATACGCATGTGGATACGATCTTTGTCGACGGCGCGTGGCAGCCTTCGCGGGGCACCGGCCGCAACCCGGTGACCGACCCCGCTACGGGCGAAGTGTGGGGCTCGGTGCCGGACGGAACGCCGGAAGACCTGGACGCCGCCGTCGGCTCTGCCCAGCGCGCCTTTCAGGGGGAGTGGCCCCGACTTACCCCGTCTGAACGCGCCGGCTACCTTCTCCGGATTGCTGAGGAGGTGGAGAACCGGGCTCAGGAGCTTGCCCTGACGAACTCGAGGGAAAACGGCTCACCGGTGTCCGAATCCGCCGGGGCGGCAGCCAACGCGGCCGGTATCTTCCGGTACTTCGCCACCCTCGCCGGGTACCTTGAGCATGAGGATGTCCGCCCCTTCCCGCGCGGCGGCGGCGAGTCAGTAGTCCGGCGCGACCCGCTGGGAGTCTGCGCGCTGATCGCGCCGTGGAACTTCCCCATCAACCTGGTGGTCATCAAACTGGCGCCGGCCCTGCTGGCAGGCTGCACCGTGGTGATCAAGCCGGCGTCGCCCACGCCGCTGTCCATCCGGGTGATTATCGACGCCGTCGCCGCGGCCGGGGTTCCGGCGGGCGTGGTCAACCTGGTAACCGGCTCCGGCCGGCTGGGGGATCAGCTGGTGAAGCACCCGGGCGTCGAAAAGGTGGCGTTCACGGGATCGACGCCGGTGGGCCGGAAAATTGCCGCGGCCTGCGGGGAACTGCTGCGTCCGGTCACGCTGGAACTGGGCGGGAAGTCCAGCGCCATTGTGCTCCCTGATGCGGATCTGGATGCGATGTCCAAGGTGCTGATCCGGTCGTCGATGCGCAACACCGGCCAGACCTGCTACATCTCGACCCGGATCCTGGCGCCCGCGAGCCGTTATGACGAAGTGGTGGAGATGGTCACGGCCACGATTGCGGCCGGAAAGCAGGGTGATCCGCTCGACGCGGACACTGTGTTCGGCCCTTGCGCAACGGAGTCCCAGTACCGGACCGTGCTGGAGTACGTGGAGTCGGGCGTGGCCGACGGCGCGCGGGTCACCACCGGGGGGCGAGCGGCGTCGTTAGGCGGTGGCCTTGAGGGCGGCTATTTCGTGGAGCCCACAGTCTTCGCCGACGTCACCCCGGAGATGCGGATCTCCCGCGAGGAGATCTTCGGCCCGGTCCTGTGCATCCTAAAATACGACGACGCCGATGGCAGTGTTGACGAGGCCGTCGCGCTGGCGAACAACACCGAGTTCGGACTCGGCGGCCTGGTGTTCGGGCAGGACGCGACGGCTGCTCTGAACGTGGCCGACCGGATGGACACGGGCTCCGTGGGCCTCAACTTCTTCGCATCCAACCATGCGGCCCCCTTTGGCGGCCGGCACGATTCCGGCCTTGGCACCGAGTACGGGATGGAAGGCCTGAACGCGTACCTGAGCTACAAGTCCATCCACCGCCGCACGTAGATAGCGGGATGCCCGTGACACGGTGAAGGGATTCGATCCTTTCTTGGACAGTAGGATCACAGCGGGAATGATGCAACGAGGCGGGCGAGGGGCGGAGGCGCCTGTCCGGCTGGCAAGGCGTCGACCAGCAGTGGCGCGTATCGGATCTTGTTGCCGCTGCGTCCTCCGAAGAACCGGCGCAACTGCGCCGCTATTGGCCGCTCCCGCAGTGACGGCTGGCGTTGGAGGAGCCGGAACGACGCGAGCTCGCCTTGAGCCGCGATGACTTTGAGCACGGCGTCGATCCCCAGGCAGCGGATGAGTTCGTCCTCCAGATCGGCGTGACAGACGTGGAACCCAAGCTCGGCCAGCGAACCGGACCCGATACCTGCCCGGCCGAGCGCGCGGGCGATGCCACGGGATTCGCCTGCATCACACAGGCCCAACAACCGGTGGCCTGCGCCATTCGGTCCGTAGCGGTCGAGAAAGTGGACGATGCTGGTCGCGCCTCCCATCGGGACGACCGACACCCGCAAGGCTGCCAGGTCATGGCCAAGGCGGAAGGCCAGCGTCTCAACCGCAAGCCGGTCACTCTCACCTTCGACCAACACCGTCGTCGCCTGCATGGAACCAGTATGCCGAACCCATTGTCTGGTCACGGGCTCCTCGCCGGACACGCAGAACGTGGTCAGGAGCCGGACACGTCGACCAGGACCTTCCCGACGAAGCCTTGTTCTACGGCGTCGTGCGCTGCCGCGGTTTCCTCGAGTCGAAAGCGGGTGAGGGGCAGTCCGTGTTCATCGCCGACCCGCAATGCCCCCGCTTTCAGGGCCTCGGCGACGGCGGCAACGGCCGCCGCCTTCTGCTGCTTCGTCACGGTGTACGTGAGGATGAACTGGAATCGGACGTTCTTGCCCATGCTCTCGCGAATGGGAATGGCCAAGGATTCGCCGGGGTTGGCAGCATAAATGGAAATGGTTCCCCCCGGCTTCACCACCTTGAGGTCATTGCCGATGTTCGCCGGAGCGTTGACGTCGACGATTGTATCAACGCCGCCAGGGGCTGCCTCATGCACGGCCCGCGGGACGTCGGCAGTGCGGTAGTTGATCACACTGTGCGCGCCGGCCCGGCGGGCAAGTTCACCTTTCCGCTCCCCGCTCACGGTCGCGATGACGGTTGCCCCGGCCCAGCGGGCGAGCTGAATGGCCGCGTGGCCGACCGCACCCGCGCCACCGGTGACCAGCACCACCCGCCCTTCCAGGGCGCCCGGCGAAAGCCTGGCCGGCCCGTCCTGGCTGACGGTCAGTGCACGATGTGCCGTCAGTGCCGGGATCCCCAGGGATGCGCCCGTGTCGAAGGATTCCATGTCTGGAAGGGCGACGGCCTGCGCGGCCGGCACCGTCACGTACTCCTGGGCTGTGCCCTCGGTGCCGCCCCAGGCGACGTCCCAGAGCCAAACACGATCGCCGACGGACAGCCCCGGCACGCCGGATCCAAGCTCGTCGATAACGCCGGCACCATCTTGGTTGGGCACTCTTGGTGCCTCCAGCCTGCTTCCGCTCCCGCCGCCGGCCCTGGACTTCCAGTCGGTGGGATTGACGCCGGAGACCACCACCCGGACTCTGACCTGGCCCGGTCCGGGTGCCGGCAGTGGCCTGTCCTGAAGGGTCATCACGGACGAGGGTCCTGTCTTTTCGTACACGATGGCCTTCACTGTTACTCCGCTTCTTCGGCTTTCATAGGGGGACGGGATGGGAGCGCCGTGAGAACCTGGGGTTCTCCTGTCGCCATGATGGCTCGGATACCTCTGACGTCTATTGCGGCGCTTGATCCCACGCTAACGCAAAAGGGGAAATGGACTGATCAGGTCAAATGGTCGAAGTCGCCGCGCGCCCAAGCAGTGTGCCGTTGTGCGGAATCGTGCAGAATGGCTTTGGCTCCGGACGCGATTACATTGTTGAAGTTGCCATAGATTCGGTCGAACTTGAGCTCTCCCAGTTGTGCGGCGATTCGCACCGCCACCGCGCCGGATAGCGGCACGTGGTTCGGGTAGCTGCGCATGAAGGCGATGGAGCGACGGTCTGGATTCGGATACACGCTGTCACCGGTCAGCAGAACTCCTTTGCCGCCGGCTCCTGCAGCCCAGTGCACCACCGCGCTGCCCGGGAAATGGCCCCCGGTCTGATGCAGGGTCAACCCTTCGGCGATGGTTTGACTGCCGGACCAGTATTCGATGATCGGATCATTGCGCCCCAGCCATCGCCGGTCTGCGGCCGCCACAAAGACGGGGACGCCGCCGAGCCGATGCGACCATTCGACCTGCACTCCAAACATGTGTGGATGGCTGGCAGCGATCGCCAGGACCGGACCCCGCTCGAGCACTGCCTTCACAGCTCTGTCGTCGACATATCCGACCGGATCCCACAACAGCGAACCCTCGTCTGTCGCCACAAGCTGGGCGGTCTGGCCGATCCCGACTCTTGGCTCCGTCCGGATCCCGACAAGGCCCGGCTCGTTCTCCTTCAACACCGTTTGCTGGCCCTCCTGCGCCAGCCCGTCCAGTGTGAGCCACTTTTGTCCGTCCTCGGGCACATACTGCCGCTCATCGGCGCAGATCGGGCAAACCCCCGGGGCAGGTTCGTCGCGTTCCACGGCGCAAGTTGCGCAGATCAGCATGGTGGGTCCCTTCTAAGGCCTTGTGTCCTGCTCCTCTTGCCCACCGTAAGCGTGCCCGACGTCGTCGGGAAGCCTATGCCGCTGACAACTTCCAACGCGAACATCTGGCGTTCAGGCCCGTCGTGCACCCCGCCGCGTCTTTTGCATGTTCGACGGCGGTGATGTGCGGCCGGCCGCGATGGCAACCGCAAAATGGATCCCGCAATCCGAGTGTGCGTCGAATTGGGTGTCAGCAGCGTCGAGACGTATTCAACGCACCGACGGGGACAACAGGGCGGCTATGACGTTCACCGCATACCAGCCCAATGCCCCAAGTGCTCCCAGAACGGCAACGGAAACCACCCAAAATAGGGCCGAGAGTTTCCGTCTCGGCTTCTCATCCATAACAACCACCCCGCAATCAATTGGGATACCCTCGGACGAAACTTGCCTGAACCCCCTTGCGGAAAGCTTGGAATTGAGACGAGGCCTCTAGCCCGCAGCTGCCCGGGGCAGAAGTCACGCCAACCCTTGCAGCCACCACGAGGCACGCTTAGGATGGCGGGGCCGGGACGGCCTGGACGGCGTTAGACCTATCCTGCCGTTGACGGACAGTGAGCCCTTTGGAGGTCCGACGTGAATGAGCGGGATGACTTCATGGCCTGGGTTGGGTCGCGTCTCAAGGACGCCGAGACCGCCCTGCATAACGGCGACGCCGCGCCGCGGTTCGCCATCTGGTCCCGAAGAGAGCCCGTTACCGTGCTCGGTGCGTGGATGTCCGGCAGCGGTCCCGAGGACGTGGGGCGCATCTTCCGTCAGTTGGAAGCATCCTTCTCGGATTGCACGTCATACACGCACGAGGTGATTGCTGCCGACGTGATCGGGGACATGGCCTACACCGTTGGGTACGAGCATACGAGCGCCTCGGTGAACGGAGAGCCGAGAGACTACACACTGCGCGTGACCCAGGTCTACCGGCGCGAGGATGGCGAATGGAAGGTCGCCCATCGCCACGCAGACACCCTGGCGCAGCCGGACAAGCCTCAGGACGCCTGAGCCCCGTCCTTGGTTTCAGGAGCCGGTTTCAGGAGCCGGTGTCAGGACGGTGGTCAGGATCCAGGGCGCCCCGGCCAATCTTTGCCGGCCCAGGGGTCGTAGTCGGCGATGAGCTCCTCCTGCGGCGGCCGCTCCTGTTCCGGGACGTGCTGCAGGTTCACCCGGACCCGGTACCAGAGCGAACTCGATCCCCGCATTCCGTCGACGAGTACGTCGGCGGGATGCAGGGCTGACAAGAGGTCCGTATGCCTGGTCTTCCATTCCTCGAGCGCCGCGAGCGCCTCGGGCTTGGTCTTGGTCCGTGCCACCTCGATGAGCGGCATTACCGATTGCCGGCGGCCCAGGCCGTCGCTGCCGCGCGGCGGCTTTTCGGCGGGGCCGAGCCCGGCAGCCAGACTGATGAGCCTGTCGAGCGTCCCTACCGCGTCGTCGATCCCGGCGTGGGGGTCGCCCATCGCCGCGAAGCGCTCAAGCACAGTGGGCACCGTGAATTGTTCCGGCCGGGTGGAGGTAACCTCGTCCCAGTTGAGCGGAGTCGAGACCCGGGCATCGGGCAGGGGCCGGATCGAGTACGCCGATGCCACGGTGCGGTCCTTGGCGTTCTGGTTGAAGTCGACGAACACACTCTCGCCGCGCTCCTCCTTCCACCACCGCGCGGTGGCGAGGCCCGGAGCGCGGTTCTCGACCTCGCGGGCGAGGGTCTCGGCGGCGAGCCGCACGTCGCGGTACGACCACTGGGGCGCGATGCGCACGAGGATGTGGAGTCCCCGCGAACCGCTCGTCTTCGGCCACCCCACCAGTCCGACGTCGTCGAGCACCTCCCGCGCGACATAGGCGACATCGACGATCTGCGCCCAGTCGACCCCCGGCATCGGGTCGAGGTCGACCCGGAGCTCGTCCGGGTGCTCGAGGTCCTCTGCACGCACGGGGTGCGGGTTGAGGTCCAGGCATCCAAGATTCACTACCCACGCCAAGCCCGCAGCATCCCGGATGACGGCCTCTTCGGCAGATGTTCCGGACGCGTAGTGCAGCGTTGCCGTGTCGATAAAGTCGGGGTGGTTTTCAGGCACGCGCTTTTGAAAGAACGGCTCGGCGCCGATCCCCTTCGGGAAGCGCTTGAGTACCATGGGCCGGCCGCCTGCGCCGCGCAGTGCACCGTCGGCGACGGTGAGGTAGTAGCGGACCAGGTCGAGCTTGGTCAGTCCGGGTTCGGGGAACACCACCTTGTCCGGACTCGAGATGCGAACCTCGTTGCCGGCAATGTTGAGGATCTCGGCGGGGGTCTTCGACGAGTTCATTCCGCCACGCTAGTTCCGGACGGCTGCGCTTGGGAATAGCATTCCGGCATGGACGCCAAGTTATTCGCCTATCTCAGCTACGGTGACGCACCCGCAGCCCTGGACTGGCTCCAGGCCGTGGGATTTGACGTTATTCAGCGGCAGGACGGCCCCGCAGGGACAGTGCTGCACGCCGAGATTTCCATGGGGGAGGCGGTGTTAATGGTGGCAAGTAGCGATGCCGCCTCCCAGCGGCCGCCACTTATCGGCCAGTCGACCGGCCAGGGACTGTATCTCCTGGTCGAAGACGTCGACGCATTTCATCAGAAGGCCCTCGCCGCGGGCGGAACCTCAGTGATCGAGCCCGAAGACACCCCATGGGGCGCCCGGCGTTGCCGGGTGCTCGATCCCCAAGGACAGGAATGGAGCGCCGGCACCTACCAGCCCGGAATCGCCTCGTGATACGTCCTTGCTTGCCCACCCGGGCAGGCGCTCTAAGTGCCCTCCTCGCTGCCGGCGTCGAAGGGCTTGCCCGCGGCCGGCGGCTCGCCCGCCGCGAGTCGGTCCGACTCCCGGGCCCCAACCGCGGACTGGGCGCCACCGGATCCGGCTTCGGCGGGTGAGGGTCCCGGCGGTACAGATCCGGATGTCTTTGCGGAGTCCGTCACGGTCCGCTGCCCCTCGGTCATGGCGGGGTCGTTGAACACCTGCTCCACGGGCGCCTCGCCTGTCTTGGCCCGTTCCGGATGCGAGTGATCCCCCTGCGCCTTGGTGCCCGCCTCCGCGATGTCGACCGCTTCGCGCACATCTGCACCGCTGCGGGAGTCATCGCTCTGGGCCGCGGCACCCGACGAGGCGTTCCGGGCCTGCGATTCAGCGTCGTGGCCACCGTGCGCCTCGGTCATCGGCATTTCGCCAGGCGTACCTGTTCCGGCCTTGCGCAGCGGATCTACAGTACCGTCCGCACCGTAATCACCTTCGGTGTACTGGCCGATTTCCGACCCGGCCGTGCGTCCCGGAACCGTACCAGCGCCGCCGTAGTCGGCTGCCACGTAGCGCCCGGATTCCTTGGCTCGGCCTCCCAAGGGTTCGGGCAGGCCGCCCTCCCTGCCGCCCGCACCGTAGTCACCTTGGACGTATTGGCCTTCCTCGTCCTCGGCGTGCCGGCCTCTCTGCACGCCAGCCTTACCGTACGCTCCTTCGACGTACCGGCCCCGGAGCTCCTTATCTTCTGGTTTCACGTCCGCGGGCGCCTGGTCCGCGGGCAATTCGGAGTCGCTGCGGTCTGTCATGATCCTGCCCTCCAGAGACGAATCCATGCGTCTAATCCGGCGCAATTCAAGTCTAGCCAGGGCCACTGCACCACGACAGAGGGCAGCGGCCGCCTCCCGCCCGCCTTTGGGTGGCCAAGGGTGTCAGGTGTGGGCGGCGGGAGCGGTGGTGCTTCGAACGACGAGGCGCGGGGCCAGCACTTCGGTACGTGGCGGGAGGGAGGGGTCGGCGATGCGGGCGAGGAGAAACTCCGCGGCGCGGATGCCTACGTCCCGGCTGACGGGGTCGACGGTGGTCAGGGAGATGTGGCGGATCCCGGCGAGATAGGTGTTGTCGTATCCGACCAGTGAGAGTTGTCCCGGCACGCTGATGCCGCGCTCGTCGGCGGCCGAGAGCGCACCGACGGCGAGGATGTCGTTGGCGGCAAAGACTGCTGACGGGGGCAGGCCGCCGTCGATAAGGCGGCTCATTGCCTCAAAGCCGGAATGTTCGCTCAAGTCCGTTGGTATCACTCGGATGTAGTTCTGCAAGCCGTGGCGGGCCATAGTGTCCCGGTAGGCGTCGGCCCGCACGGTAGCGGACCCGGTGGGAGCGGTGAGGAAGGCAATGTCGCTGTGGCCGAGACCAATCAGGTGTTCGACGGCCATCCGGGCGCCGGCGGCGTCGTCGTTGCTGACGCGGTCCGCTGCCGGGAGGTCGAAGGCGCGGGTGCCGGCGACGACGGCTGGCGTGAGCAGTGTGGCGCGGGTGAGGTCTTCATCGGCGTTGAAGTCTCCGGCGATGACGAGGCCGTCGACGCGCAATTCCATGAAGGCGGACACCGGGCTTTCTCCTGGGCGGGCCAGATAGCGTGGATCGCCGAGGACCATCCGGAGGTTCTGCTCCCGGAAGATGTTCTGCATGCCGTCGAG
This sequence comes from Arthrobacter sp. P4_F11, assembly GCF_056401395.1. NCBI lineage: Bacteria > Bacillati > Actinomycetota > Actinomycetes > Micrococcales > Micrococcaceae > Arthrobacter > Arthrobacter sp. P4_F11. The sequence goes on along the minus strand of NZ_JBFUJK010000004.1, from coordinate 231,290 downwards.
CAGGTCCACGAACCAGGGATTGGAGAGGTCGTCCAGCAGCACTCCTACTGTTTGCGTCCGTCCGCTGGCGAGCGAGCGGGCCGCATTGCTGGGCCGGTACTCGAGTGCGGCTATGGCGGTGGCAACAGCTTCCCTTTTTTGTTCACTCACCTTTGGTGAACCCCTCAGCACCAGGGAAACGAGTGCGCGAGATACGCCGGCTTCGCGCGCCACATCCTCAATGGTGGCGCGTTTGGCCGCTCCATGCTGGTTCAGTTCGTTCCTGGACAAATGGCCTCCTGCCGGCAAGCGTATCGCGGGAAACACAGCGGTTCCGGCCGCCGCCCCATGGGCAACCGCACCGGTTCCACTGCTGCCTGACGCCGGCCGCATGCCTGTCCCGTGGGGGAGGCCCCGGCGGCAATGGCTGCGGACGTTCGATTCTCAGAGAGATACCGCCTTCTCGCCCGGTACCGTGGGGGGCACGATGATGGGTATGCCTCCGGTGCGGAAATGCACCTCCAGCTCTTCCAGCGACTGTCCCTTTGTCTCAGGCACGAATTTCGCCACGAAGATCAGGGAAACAATGTTCACCAGCACGAACAGGGTGAACGTGCCGGTTGAGCCCAGGGCCACGACGAGGATCGGGAACAGGAACGAGATCGCCGCGTTCACGGTCCAGAGGGCGAACACCGCAATGCCCATCGCGAAGCCACGGATGGCCAACGGGAAGATCTCGGAGAGCAATAGCCACACGCACGTGCCGATGAAGCACTGCACGAAGGCCACGAAGAGCATCATCGCCGCCAGAATGATGTAGCTGACCAGGTCCGATTGGGGGAGCGTGAAGACGACGGCGAGGAGTGCCTGCGAAGCCACGACCCCGGAGAAGCCGATGACCAGCATGCGGCGGCGCCCGACGAAGCCCAGGAGCCAGATGCCCAGGACGGTCATCACCACCGACGTCACACCGACGGCGATGGTTGCCACGAGCGATGCGCTCACGCCGAGGCCGCTGCGCTCGAGAATGGTGGGGGCGTAGTAGTTCACGGTATTGATGCCCGTTGCCTGCTGGGCTGCGGCGAGCCCAATGCCGACCCAGAGGAGCCGGCGCATCCAGGGATTGTTCTTCAGATCGCGCCAGGCGCTGGAGCGCTCGTTCCGGGCGGTATTCGCGGACTCAACGATTTCTTTGTACTCGAAATCGGCTTCCTCAGGGCTGCGGCTGAGGTTGAGGATGCGGCGGCTGTCGTCGAGCCTGTCGCGGATAGCGAACCAGCGCGGCGATTCGGGCAGGGCGAGCATGCCGATCAGGAGTGCGATGGCGGGGATGGAGGCAATGCCAAGCATGATGCGCCAGACCTCGGAGTCGTGGATGACGGCGTCGAGGAGTGCGTTGATGGCAAAAGCGAGCATCTGGCCGGTCACGATCATCAGTTCGTTGATGGTGACCATGCGTCCGCGCAGGTGTGCAGGCGCCATTTCTGCAAGGTAGAGGGGGCACGTCACGGCGGCGGCGCCGACGCCAAGGCCGAGAATGACGCGGGCCGCCACCATGAACCCGACGGTCGGCGCGATGGCGCAGCCTATCGCTCCGAGGAGGAAGAGCAGCGCACAGACGAGCAGCGTGCCGCGCCGCCCGAGCTTATCGGCGAGCCTGCCGCCGCTCAGCGCGCCCACCGCGGCACCAGGGAAGAGCAGTGCGCTGACGACGGTGGCCTCTTCTACGGGGCTCATGTTCAGGGAGTCCTGCATGTAGAGCAGCGCACCGGAGATGACACCGGTGTCGTAGCCGAACAGGAGTCCGCCGAGTGTGGAGATGACAGTGAGACGGGCGAGATATCCGCGATGTTTCGAGCCCGATGCGGGCGAGCTTGCTGTGTGCAACGACATTGTTGACTTCCTCGATTCGGCCGACCTGAAGGGCGGACTTTGAATTCTGAGCGTTCTCCGGGAGTGCGCTGGATCACGTGCCTTCTACGTTAGAGCGCTCTAACGCGACAGTCAAGAGTTTGTCTTGACATGCGCTCAAAGGGTCGACGGGCGTCCTGGAGGCGGCCGGTTGGGGCAAGTCCGTGCGGGCGCGGCGGCGGGGAGGACGCCGGAAGCCTGGTGCGTGGCGCCGGGGTGGAGCGGGTATTTCTTCAGGCTTTTACCGATGAAGCGATTTGTTACTATGTCAGGACAAATCCAGGGAAGGGCGATGAGTCTCATGCGAATCGATGTCAACACAATGGAAGCCGGCACATGACCGGGAACTCCTCACTCCCGGTGTCCCGGGTCCCGGATTCCCGAACCGCACCACCACTCCGCTGGGGGATCATGGGTCCCGGCTGGATTGCGGAGCGCTTTACGGAATCCGTCCAGGCGCACACCTCGCAGATTATCTCCGCAATCGGGTCCCGCTCGCTGGACCGTTCCGAAGCCTTTGCTGGACGGCACGGCATCCCCGCTGCCTTCGGCAGCTATGAGGAGCTGGCCGCCGCCGACGTCGACATCGTCTACGTGGCCACGCCGCACAACTTCCACTACGAGGCCGCCCTCATGGCGCTCGACGCCGGCAAGCACGTTCTGGTCGAAAAGCCGATAGGCATCAACCGCGCGCAGGCGGCCGGCATCGCCAGCCGGGCCGCCGACGCCGGCCTGTTCGCCGCCGAAGCCATGTGGACATTTTTCCTGCCCAAGTTCGACGTCATCCGACAAGTGCTCGACTCCGGAATGCTCGGGGACGTTACTACGGTCTTCGCCGAATACGGTGAGCACTTTGACCCCAGCCACCGGATCTTTGACCCGGCTCTGGCGGGCGGCCCGTTGCTGGACCTGGGGACCTATCCGCTCTCGCTCATCACGTCCGTCCTGGGCGAACCGGATCGCCTCCTGGCACTCGGTGAACCGCACGAATCCGGAGTCAATGCCCAGCTGTCGGCCGTAATGTCCTTTGCCGGCGGACGCCAGGCCATGATGAACACCCAATTGCACAACTTCACGCCGACGTCCGCCACCATTGTGGGCACCGAGGCTTCACTGTCAATTGACGGGCCCTTCAACATGCCAGGCAACTTCAGCGTCCACTTCCCGGACGGTACCCGGCTGGCCTACGAGGAGCCGGCCGGAGCGCACTTCGAGGGCCTGCACTTCGAGGCTGCCGCCGTCGCCCGCGCCATTGCGGCGGGGCGGCTGGAGGTTCCGCAGCGGCCGCTCGCCGAATCCATCCGGACCATGGCCGTCGCCGACGCCGTCAGGAACCAGCTCGGCATCGTGTTCCCGGGCGAAGCCATTGGAAGCCGCTGATCCAGGCCCTCCGTATCAGCGCTCGGATGCCTTAGCGGCTTTGATGGCGGCCTTGGCAGCCTGCTTGCTGGCGCGCACTCTTTTCAGCGACTCGGGGTCCACGATGTCGGCGACAGAAAGAAATGCGCTCTCCTGGCCATAGGGGCCGGCGGCCTCACGCCAGCCTGGCGCCTGCAGGCCGCACTGCTTGCCGAGCAGCGCAAGGAAGATCTTGGCCTTTTGCTCTCCGAAGCCGGGCAAGCCTTTCAACCTGCGCAGCACTTCCTCACCGTCCGGGCCGTCCTGGTTCCAGATGGCAGTTGCGTCCCCATTCCAATCGCCTTGGACGGTCGCGGCGAGGTCCTGGACGCGGCCGGCCATGGAGCTGGGGAAGCGGTGGATGGATGGACGCTCCTTGAAGATCTCAACGAAGCCGGCCGGGTCGTATTCGGCGATTGCGGCAGGGGCCATGGACCCGATGCGCGTCCGGATCTTTTCGGGTCCGGCAAACGCAGACTCCATGGTCACCTGCTGGTCAAGCAGCATGCCAACGAGGAGTGCGAACGCGTCATTGCTGAGCAGTTGGTCGGCGGCGGGGTCGCCCGTGATGTGCAGTTCCATGCGCCCATCCTGCCACCAGCTCCGCGCCACGTCATGGCACCGGCCCGAATCTGCTCCGCCGCGACCAGCGGCATTGCTGACGCTGTGGCCGGTATCCTTGAAAGATGAGTGGCACAGCGCATTCAACCGTCACATTTGATGGCCGCTTCGCCCGGGAGTTCCAGGAGATGGCCATTCCCTGGCGCGCGGAGGAGGCGCCCGAGCCGCACCTTTTGGTGCTCAACGAGCACCTCGGCACTGAGCTGGGCCTCGATCCGGCCTTCCTCCGGAGTCCGGAGGGTCTGCGCCTGTTGACCGGCAACGCCGTCCCTGCCGATGCCAGTCCGGTGGCGCAGGCCTACGCCGGCCACCAGTTTGGCTGGTACGCGCCCCGCCTCGGCGACGGGCGCGCGCTCCTGCTGGGCGAGATCGGGCACGCGGACGGGCAGCTCCGCGACGTCCACCTCAAGGGATCAGGACGCACGCCGTTTGCCCGCAACGGGGACGGCCAGGCGGTGGTCGGTCCCATGCTGCGCGAATACATCGTGAGCGAGTCGATGCACGCGCTGCACATCCCCACGACCCGTTCCCTCGCCGTCGTCGCGACGGGACGTTCGGTGCAGCGCGAAACGCTCCTGCCGGGCGCCATTCTGACCCGGGTAGCCAGCAGCCACCTGCGCGTGGGCAGCTTCCAGTACGCCCGGTCCACGGGCGACATCGGCCTCCTTCGCCGCCTCGCCGACTACGCCCTGACCCGTCACCACCCCGCCGCCGCGGAGGCCGGGAACCGCTATCTAGCACTCTTCCAAGCGGTCATATCCGCCCAGGCTTCGCTGGTGGCCCAGTGGATGCTCGTCGGATTCGTTCACGGGGTCATGAACACCGACAACATGACGATTTCGGGCGAAACGATCGACTACGGGCCGTGTGCCTTCATGGAAGGCTTCGACCCGGCCGCCGTCTATAGTTCGATCGACGAGAGCGGGCGCTACGCCTACCGCAACCAGCCGGTGGTGGGGGAGTGGAATCTTGCCCGGCTCGCGGAGTCGCTTCTGCCCCTGCTCCACGATGACGAGGAGCAGGCGGTGGAGCTCGCGGTGGGAGCCCTCGGCGAGTTCCGCCGGCAGTACAGTGACGCCTGGTCGGCAGGCATGAAGGCCAAGCTGGGGTTCCGTGACGGGCTCGACGACGGCGTGACCTCGGCTCTCGTGGATGAAGTTGTGGCCTTAATGCAGGAGTCACGGGCCGACTACACCTCGTTTTTCCGGCACCTCGGCAAAGCCGCCCGCGGCCGTGCCGAAGCCGCGCGGGCCCAGGTCCTGGACACGGCAGCCTTCGATGCCTGGGTAGGGCGCTGGCGTGCCTTGGCGCCGGATGCTGACACCATGGACCGGGTCAACCCGGTCTACATCCCGCGGAACCACCTGGTGGAGGAGGCCCTGGCGGCCGCTACCGGCGGAAACCTGGATCCGCTGGCACGGCTGCTGGACGCAGTCGCCGCACCTTTCGACGAGCGGTCCGGCCTCGAGCGCTACGCCGCTGCCGCCCCGGAAAGCTTTGGCCCGTACCGGACCTTCTGCGGAACCTGAGGGGAGCTGATCATGGATACGGAATTCGCCGAGGTCATCGATCATGACGTCACCACCATCACCTGCGTTTGCGGCAATACCGTCAGCAGCGAGGGATTGATTCAGGCCAACTCAGAGGGAATGCCCGTTCACATTGGCGGCAACGTTCCCGTGCCCGCGGGCCTGGCTACCTGGCCTGAGGACGAGGATCTCTACACCCTGTGCTCCTCTTGCGGCCGCGTTTACCATGACGCCGTCATCGAGGAGACTGGGACCGCGCCCGTTGCTTTCCGGATTGATGTCACCGCTGGGCCGGTTGCCGAGGCGATCCGTGTCCACTGGGACCTCAACACGTAGCCACCTTCGGGGAAACTTCCGTTTCCCGGTCTTTCCCGGACCGGGTACCGTGCCGGGCAAGCCGTCGACCCTCTAACCTTCGTGGCTCGTCGGGATGTCCTGGGCGGCTGCCCATTCGCCCACGTCCCGGCGTTCAATGGCCGCGGCCATCAGATCCGGGAACAGGTCGGGCGTGCAGGCGAAGGCCGGGACGCCAATTCCGGCAAGTGCCCTGGCATGGTCTGAGTCGAACGACGGATGACCGCTGTCACTTAACGCCAGGAGCGCGATCATGGTCGTCCCCGACCCGACGATCGTGGCCGCCCGTTGCAGCATCTCTTCGGCGATGCCGCCTTCGTAGAGGTCGCTGATGAGCACCAGAATCGTCTCGGTGGGCCGGGTGATCTGGTCCTGGCAGTATGCCAGGGCGCGGTTGATGTCCGTGCCGCCGCCGAGTTGCACACCAAAGAGCACATCAACCGGATCGTCCAACTCGTCCGTCAGGTCGACAACCTCCGTGTCGAAGACCACCAGGCGGGTCCGCACCGACCGCAGCGAGCTGAGCACCGCCCCGAACACGCTGGAGTAGACCACGGACTCGGCCATCGACCCGGACTGGTCGATACACAGGATGATTTCACGCTGGACCTCGGTGCTGCGCCGGGTGTGCCCGACCAGACGCTCGGGCACGATCGTCCGGTATGCGGGCTGGTAGTGCCTAAGATTTGCGGCGATAGTTCTGTTCCAGTCAATGTCCCGATGCCGGGGCCGTCGTGTCCGTGCCGCCCGGTTCAATGCTCCGGAGAGCGCCTGTATCGTCTTGGAGCGCAGACGGTCCTCAAGCTCGTTCGTCACCTGACGGATGACTGTCCTGGCGGTCTCGCGTGACTGCTCGGGGATGACACGGCCGAGGCCGACGAGCGTGCTCACCAGCCCGACGTCGGGCTGCACGGTTCGCAGCATCTCCGGCTCGAGGAGCAATTGCCGAAGGCCGAGCCGGTCCATGGCGTCGGCCTGCATCACCTGGACCACCGTGGACGGGAAATAGCCCCGGATGTCGCCGAGCCAGCGGGCAACGCGAGGGCTGGACGCGCCCAGACCCCCGCGGCCCTTCTTTTCTTCGGCTCCGTACAAGTCCTCCAGGGCCCGGTCGCGCCGGGCGTCAGCGGTGGAGAGGACGACGCTGTGTCCCTCCGCTGTGGTGACGCCGTCGGCCTCATGGCCGCCGAGCACAAGGCGCCAGCGGCCCAGCCGGCCGCGGCCGTCGGTATCTGCGTCGGTCACGCGATCGCCTCCCATCCGAGGTACCTGGCCATCGTCCGGACCGCGGGGCCCGCGGCGGTCAGGTCCAGGTCGGTCTGGCTGACGATGCCCACTTTGTCGCCAATGCGGCTGACTTGCTCTCCGATCTCGCGCCGCTCCGGCCGGCTGAATGCTGAAAATGTCCTGCGCAGGAGCGGCAGGACGTCGTCGAAGATGGCGTCGTCCACCCCGGCGACCCAGTCGTCCACGATCTGCAGGAGCCGCCGATCATGAATCAGCAGTGTTGCGTCTCCGGAGATGAGGCCGTCCAGCCAAGCGGCGGCTTGCCGTGAGGGAGTGGCGATCGAGAGCCGCCGGCTCAGCGTCGCCGCGACGTCGTTCCCGTCGACCAGGCCTGCGTCCAGAAGGAGCCTCGTGGCCCGACCTGCCACCGAGCCGTGGATGCCGTCCGAGCCTGCGACGGCGGCAAGCGCCCGGTGCCAGTCGTCCGGTGGCAGGTCGGGCAGCAAAATGAGGCCCTGTTGGGCCGAATCGACGGCGCGTCGCATGGCGTCGGCGGCCTCGTCGTCCAGCCCGGCGCAGGCGGTGGGCAGCCCCACGCACGCCCGCACAACCGTCGTGTCAAGAATCTTCCGTACGCCCGTGACGTTCACGCCGCGCACGTTGCCGTACCGGCAGGTCCGGGCAAGGGGGGCGATGGTTTCCAGCAGCGGCGCGACGTCTTGTTGCAAGGCGGTGCGCTCGGCAAGCACCGACACCACGCCGCCGATGCCGTCCGGCAGGTCAGCGAGCAGGCAGCTTGCGAGCAGTTCGCTGAGCGCCGTCAGGCTGCCTGCGTCCTGGGCGCGTTCGGCCACGCAGTTCGCGGCAGCGGAGGCGACCGTGGTGCCGTAGCGGCTGGCCTCCACCACGGCCACCGTCAGCTCCGGCTCCCAGTTCAGTGTCCACACCTCCTTGAACGTGCCCGTCGTCCGGCCGGATTCGCTCTGTGTGCCCCAATGCACTCCAAGCAGCGCCAGCCGGTGCAGCAGAACCGAGCGGGCCAGCTGGTTTGGCTTGCGCAGGTCAAGGGTAAGGACCTCTTCCATGGCGCTCGGTTTCCACCGGAGCCTGCGTTGAGTGGCTGCCAGATCGGCGGCCAGGGGGACTGTGGGCGCAGACTCCGGTACATTCCCCAGCTCGAGCCCAACGGTGAGTTCACGGTGGACCAGGGCCAGCGGCAGAGGTGAACCGTCGCACAAAACTGCCTGCGCGGCGTCGTCCAGTTCGGACAGTCCCGGGCTGGGCCGTCCACGGACGGCGGCAAGGGCATTCGCCATTCGGCTGGCGTCCACTACAGAGGCAGTCGATGCGTCGAGGTGTTCACGGCGCAGTGCATGGGCTACCCGGACGAGCCAGGTAGTGGAAACGTCCGTGCCGGGCTCCTGCGCCATCCAGTGTGTGAAGAGGTGCTGGTACCAGCCGGGCGCAGTGACACCGGCCCCATAGCCGCTGCGCAAGCTGAGCCGGTCCGAGGTCCATGGCACCCAAGTCACCGCGACCTTGGCCTTGGGCAGCCCGGCCAGCACCTTGTTGTCGGCAGAGACCGGGGGAAAGCCTGAGGGCACTAGGGCAGGCGCATGGTACGCACCACACACCACGGCGATCCGCCCATGCCCTTCGCGAATGGCGGCACGCAGCAGGCGGCGCATCGCCGCTTCCCGACGGTTGTTCTCCATAACGTCGGGATGGCTGCTGGGCCTGTCGTCGGCCGCCCGGATCTCCGCAATGGCCTCGGTCAACGCCGCGAACCGCTCGACGGGGTCTGTATTCGGTTGCTCGATGGCGTCCTCCCACCACCGCTCCGGATCGGTGTAGCCGGCGGCGCCGGCCAGCATCCCAATCGCATCGGGGCGGTACGGCTGCTGCATCGGGGCAGGAGGTTCGGCGCCATCCACGGGGGGATCGCCGTCGTCGATGGCTGTTATTGGCCCGTCCGGCGCGGGAGCCATGCGGAGGGCGAAGGTGTGCGCCGCGGGCAGGTCGATCGCCCGCACCTGGGTGCCGGTGGAAAGCGCCCAGCCAAACGCCACCCACTCCGGCGAGAAGCTCGCCATCGGGTAAAAGGAAGCGAGCCGAGGCTCATCGGCTGCGTAGATCAGCCCGGCGATGGGCGGCGTCATCTGCGGATCGGACAGCAGCGGAATCACCTGGTCAAGTTCCGGGGGACCTTCAACCAGCACCAGATCCGGCCGGAGGGATGCCAACGCCTCGGCGACGGAATGCGCCGAACCGGGGCCGTGATGCCGGATCCCCAGGACGTAGACGTCTGTCATCGGTCAGTTCGATGATTCGAGGTCGCGGCAGGCCCGGTACAGGTCCTTCCACTCCGGCCTGTTCCGGACGACGGTTTCCAGGTACTCCTGCCAGATCACACGGTCCTGGACGGGGTCTTTGACCACTGCGCCCACCAGGCTGGCCGCCACATCCGGGGCCCGGACGGTGCCGTCACCGAAGTGGGCGGCGAGGGAGAGCCCGTTCGTCATCACCGAGATGGCCTCTGCCGTCGACAGGGTCGCTGAGGGCGATTTGATGGTTGTGCGCTGGTCCTGTGTTACTCCGGCGCGCAGTTCCCGCATGACGGTGACCACCCGCCGGACTTCGGAGAGAGCTCCCAGATCAGCCGGAAGCTCCAGGGCAGTGCCCAGGCTGCGGACGCGGGTGGTGACGATCTCGATCTCCTGCTCGATGCTGTCCGGGAGCGGCAGCACCACGGTGTTGAAGCGGCGGCGCAATGCCGACGACAGATCGTTGACGCCCTTGTCCCGGTTGTTGGCCGTCGCGATGATGTTGAAGCCCTTGCGGGCCTGGACCTCTGCATTGAGTTCGGGGATCGGCAGGGTCTTCTCGCTGAGGATCGTGATCAGCGAGTCCTGCACATCGGACGGGATCCTGGTCAGTTCCTCCACCCGTACCAGGCTCCCTGCCTCCATCGCGCGCATCACCGGTCCCGGGACCAGGGCCGCCCGGGACGGGCCGTCCGCGAGCAGCCGGGCATAGTTCCAGCCGTACCGCAGTGCCTCTTCCGGCGTGCCTGCGGTGCCCTGCACCACGAGGGTAGAGGCTCCCGAAATGGCCGCGGCCAGGTGCTCTCCCAGCCAGGTTTTCGCGGTGCCCGGCAAGCCAAGCAACAGCAGCGCGCGGTCTGTGGCAAGCGATGCGACGGCGATTTCGACGAGCCGCGCGGAACCCAGGTATTTTGGTGTGATCTGTACGCCGTTCGGCAGGGTGCCGCCGAGGATATAGGTGGTCACCGCCCACGGAGACAGCTGCCAACTGGGCGGCCGGTGCCGGTCGTCAACAGCCGTCAACGCGCTGAGCTCCTCAGCGTAGGCGTTTTCGGCATGGGCGCGGAGGACATCGGGGGCGGTCGGGGCGTCGTTCATTGAAAAGCCTCCGTCAGGGATTGTCGAAATGATTGGTATTGAACGGCATCACGAAGCACGCGGCGCCGGGCGGCGTCTGCGTCTGGATGCTCAAGCAGCCGCCGGGTTTGTTCGGCGGCCTCGGGCGGCAGCGCCGCAGGGAGGGTGTCGGCCAGCATGGTTGCCAGCTGGCCGCCGTTCTTGGCGTTGATCTGCTCAAGCACGGCATCAGCCAGGGGGCGTCCCCATGGTCTTGGCATGTCGCGCAGCGGTTGAACGAGTGTCCAGGGGTTTGCCGTGCCGCCGCGCAGGTGCCCGACGAGCGTGTCCTCGCGCTCGGCGGCGGGCAGGCAATTCAGCAGCCGCAGGTCCGTGCGGACGTCGAGCAGCGCACGCACCCAGTCAAGGTCGGCCCGCAGCGCAGCGGTAGTGACGATCGTTTCGAGGGCGCGGGGTTCGCCCTTCAGCAGCGCCACGCTCGCCGCTGGCGTACGGCCGGCCGCCGTCGTCCAAACATCGAGGGGGGCACCCCTGATGATGGCGTCGAGCCGGCCCAGCCGGTCGGGTTCACCACTGCGTGGGGCCGGCGCGATCCCGTCGCGCAGTCCTGCCGCGTCCGGCTCAGGCGGGAGGTCGATCTCGAATTGCTTGCGCAACAATCCTTTGAAGCGAAGCAGCGGCCGCAGCCTGGCAGCCATGCGGACCGCGCGGGCGCTCTCAGGGAGCCGGTCCAGTAGGGCGGCGGCTACCTCCCGCACGCTCTTTGCGGTGTCGTCAAGGGCTCGCTCCAGCAACTCCTCGTCATCTGCCCGCAGGTTCGCGGCCAGGGTGGCCAGATGGGCGGCGCGCTCCCGGGCACCGAGCGTATCCCAATGCGTGACCAGCAGCTCGCGGGCGGTGGCCGGATTACTACGGCGACGCCGTTCCAGTTCCGTCGTGGCGTCAGCACTGTTCAACTCTGCCCAGTCGGTCGTCATCGCCGGACGCGGATCGGCGCCCCCGGCCGTTAGGTCCTGAAGCCAGCGGCCCCGGGTTCCGATCGCAGGATGTAAATGCTCCGCCACACTGGATTTTGCCTCTGCCAACATCAGCAGGCTGGGCAGCAGCCGGTGCGGAACACGCCGTCCGGAAGCCTCGGCAAGCATCAGCCAATCGACCACCAGCAGGCTTCGGAGTTCCAGCCCGACGGGCGGCTGGGTGAGCAGCAGGTCCAGCAGGCGGCAGGCCTCGCCCGGGGCCTCGGGCGCATCGTCCGGTGGGGCCGGACGAGGGAAATCTGGAGCGTCCATAGAAGTGGAAGGCCGGGCAGCGCGGGTGACTGCATCGGCCATGGCTGCTTGGTCCAGCAGTGACTCCTCGCCGGAGACGCCATCCGGCGGGCGGACACCCAATTCCACAGGCGGAAACGGGGCCGGGTGGCGCGCGGTGCCAACGAGTGCCGCCGTTTGAAGCTCGGCCAGCCAAGTCATGGGGTTACCACCGCTCCACCGACGACTGCGGACAGAGGCCGGAAGCGGCCCTCCTCCAGTTCGCCGAACAGGTCCACAGGGTGGCCGCCGGTCAGGGCCAACAGGGAATCCAGGGGCGCGTCGACCAGGGGGAGTGCGTTGCCGGATCCGTCCCGGAGCCAGCCGTAATTGCCAGGGCAGATGCGCACCCCGCTCAACAGGACCGGGTGACGCTCACACCACGGGGAGACTGCCACCGCCGCCGATTCAATTTCCAACGCTTGCGCAATGTTCCCACCCTCGCCGAGGCTGGCCGCCAGTCCTTGCGGGGCTACGGGCCCGGTGAACATTGCCCGCCGGGGTCCGGAGCCAGGATACCGCGCGACGGTGACATCCAGCACCGCACCCGCGAGCTGGGGCGTCGCCAGAGCGTCGCTGTGGGCAGCAAAATCGAGTACCACGATGACCGTTCCGTCGGGTGCGCGAAGCCAGGTCCGCTGCTGCTGGAGCCGGCCGTCGTCGCTGCGGTGAGTGCCAAGCACCAGCCACGGACCGTGCAGCGCTTCGGTGCCCTCAACTTCGGCGGTGGGCACCGCCCAGCCGACGGCCACCCGGAGATCGGCGAGCTCGTCGGGAGTCAGGGTGTCCCGTCTGCGCCACGCCTTGGTCAGCGCCCACCAGCGCCCGGCCCGCAGAAGCAGATGAACACCCCAGTCGGTCCGGGCGTGCACATCTGATCCCATCGCCCGCACCTGGGCGGCTAACCCCGGAAGCTGGGCATCCACAAGGCGCCCCGCCACGCCGTCCCACCATGAATACGGCTGGGTGCGGGCCGAAGCCAGACCGGTCCGCACCAGGTCCGTAAGCCACCGGGCAAAGTCGTCAATCCCCGCATCCATCAATGCCAGCCGGTCGGCCAGTCGCTTGGCCTGTGCCGCCGGATCCACAATCGGCTCGGACTGGCGCCGCTCGCGCACGGCCGTCCGCTCCGCCCGCTGGGAGGCCCAGTCCTGTGCGAAGGCGGCTGTCTCCGCGGCGGCGTCGGCCGCCTCGCCCCGCGTCCACATAAGCAGCAGCGCCAGGGCATGCTTGCACGGGAACTTCCGGCTCGGGCAGGAGCATCGATAGGCAGGAGCGGCAACATCAATGCTCACTTGGTAGGGAGTCTTTCCGCTGCCTTGGCATTTCCCCCAGACCAGGACGTCGTTGCTCCCCGTGTCGGACCAGGGGCCGGGATGTGCCAGCTTGCGGGCGGCCGTCAGTGACGATGGGTCGGGCGCGGCGCTGATCACCCGTTCCTCGCTCCAACGCCCCATGAAGCACATTGTGCCCGATGTCACAGATACCGCAAGGGAGGCAGAACGGTGTGGCGGCGGCGCACCACGCCGGTAAATGGTCAGTGACGCCCTACACGGTGTCCGGCCGCTGATCTCCCTTGTGGCTCCGCAGATTCTCCTGAACCTTGCCGAACAAATCCTTGATGGTCGTCTCCGTATTGGTGAGCATGTCCGGCTGGATGTAGACCTGTTGGGCGGGAGGCAGGCTGTAGTGGGACGCCAGGCCAGCTGTACCGTCCACCCCTGCCAGCGCGATGGTCACACCACCCTCCTTGCGCGCAATGGCGCCAATCCGGCCGAAGACCACGGTAAATTCGTCCGGCTGGAAGCTCACGGTCAGTCCGACATGTGTCCGGTTAAGGTCACTTGCCGCGACGGCCTTCTCGTTCCCGGTCCCTGCATAGTTCATGTCGATCTCCCGGATAGCTGGTGGCGTTGTAAGCGAGCAGTCTACGTCCGGGACCGGAGGCCGGGTAGGGACCCGCCGGCTGCCCGATACCGGACCGGTCCCGGCGTGGGGGAGAATGCGTTCATGACCAAAGACGATCTTCGGCCTGTCTACTTCCTTTCGGACAGCACCGGCATCACCGCGGAAACGCTCGGCAACACCTTGCTGACGCAGTTCCCCGCAAACCACTTTGACCGCATTACGGTCCCCTTCATCACCACGGTCGAACAGGCCAGGACGGTGGTCGGCACTATCGACAAACTGGCCGCCACGGGCCTGCAACCGATCGTTTTTTCCACCGCGGTAAGCAGCGATATCCGCCAGGTCCTGGGTACGTGCCAGGGAATCATCGTGGATCTCATCGGGACACATGTCGGACAGCTGGAGCAGGCCCTCGGTTCCGCGGCCAGCGGCGAACCCGGCAGGGCCCATGGCCTGGGCAATGCGGAGCGGTATCAATCCCGGATGGCCGCCGTCGAATACGCCATGGAACACGACGACGGCCAAAGCCTGCGGGCGCTCGAAAAGGCCCAAGTCATCCTGGTGGCGCCGTCCCGCTGCGGAAAAACGCCCACCACCATGTACTTGGCCCTGCAGCACGGCATTTTCGCCGCCAACTTCCCGCTGGTGGACGAAGACTTTGAACGGGAAGGACTCCCCAAGCCGCTGAGGCCCTTCGTTGAGAAGTGTTTCGGGCTCTCCTCCAACCCCTTGCGCCTGAGCCAGATCCGCACCGAACGGCGCCGGGGCTCACCCTACGCGTCCCTGCGGCAGTGCGGCTTCGAGCTGCGCAGCGCCGAGCAGCTGTACGTCTCCCATAGGATTCCGTACCTGAATTCGGCCACGGTGTCCGTCGAGGAAATGGCGGCAACCATCCTGCAGCGGATGAACCTCAAGCATTAGGGAAAAGTTTCACAAACTCAGTGTGGCGCACGTCATGTGGAAAGTGCGCTGGAGACCTGTCACTGTGGACAGGACTTGCGCCCATCAACCGGCCATCGCCGCAAGCGGGGCGGCGCACTTGCATGCCATCATCTGCAAAGGAGCAGTAACTATGACGACAGACATCCTGTGGTTCTCAGAACTCGGACTCAAGGACCTGGACCGGGTGGGCGGAAAGAACGCCTCCCTCGGTGAGATGGTGCAGAACCTGACCTCCGCCGGCGTCCAGGTTCCCGACGGCTTCGCCACCACCGCGGATGCCTACCGCAAATTCCTGGCGGATTCGGGCCTTGACCAGAAGATCGCCGACCGGCTGGTCGGCCTGGACACCGATGACGTCACCGCCCTGGCGGCCGCCGGGCAGGAGATCCGGGCCCTCATGCGCGAGACGCCCTTCCTGCCTGACTTCGAAGCGCAGATCCGGAACTCATACCAGCAGCTGGTGGACAAGCACGGCGGCTCTGAGGACCTGTCCTGGGCCGTCCGTTCCAGCGCCACGGCGGAAGACCTCCCCGATGCCTCCTTCGCCGGGCAGCAGGAAACCTTCCTGAACGTCCGCGGCATCGAGAACATCCTGCTCGCCATCAAGGACGTGTTCGCGTCCCTCTACAACGATCGGGCGATCGCCTACCGGGTGCACCACAAGTTCGAGCACGCCGAGGTGGCGCTCTCGGCCGGCGTCCAGCGCATGGTGCGCTCCGATGTCGGCGCCTCCGGCGTCATGTTCACCATGGACACGGAGTCCGGGTTCCAGGACGCCGTGTTCGTCACGTCCTCCTACGGCCTCGGCGAAGCGGTCGTCCAGGGCGCCGTCAACCCCGACGAGTTCTACGTGTACAAGCCCGCGCTGCAGGCCGGCCGGCCCGCCATCCTCAAGCGCGGACTGGGCGAGAAAGCCCTGCAGATGACCTACACGAGCAGCCGCGAAATCGGCCGCACCATCGACTTCGTGCCGGTCGAGGCGTCCCTGCGGAACCGCTTCAGCCTCACTGACGACGACGTCGAGCAGCTCGCCCGGCACGCCGTCGCCATCGAGAACCACTACGGCCGCCCCATGGACATCGAATGGGGCAAAGACGGGATCGACGGCGGCCTGTACATCCTGCAGGCGCGCCCGGAGACCGTGCAGTCCCGCCGGGCCTCCGGCAGCCTGAGCCGTTTCCGCCTCAACGGGACCGGCCGGGTGCTGGTCGAGGGCCGCGCCATTGGCCAGCGCATCGGCGCCGGCAGCGTCCGCATCCTCACCGCGATCGACCAGATGGCCGCCTTCAAAACCGGTGATGTCCTCGTCGCCGACATGACCGACCCGGACTGGGAACCGATCATGAAGCGTGCCTCCGCCATCGTGACCAACCGCGGCGGGCGCACGTGCCACGCGGCCATCATTGCCCGGGAACTTGGGATTCCCGCCGTCGTCGGCACCGGGGACGCCACCGATGCCCTCTCCGACGGCCTCGACGTGACCGTGTCCTGCGCCGACGGTGAAACCGGCGTGATCTACGAAGGGCTCCTGGACTTCAGCGTCGAGGAAACCGAGATTACCCAGCTGCCCGAGGCCCCCGTCAAGGTCATGATGAACGTCGGCACCCCGGAGCAGGCTTTCACCTTCGCGCAACTGCCCAACCACGGAGTGGGCCTGGCCCGGCTCGAATTCATCATCAACCGCCAGATCGGCATCCACCCCAAGGCACTGCTGAACCTCGACGAGCAGCCGGCGGACGTCGCCGCGGAAATCCGTGAGCGCATCGCCGCGTACGAGTCCCCGCGCGACTACTACATCAAGCGCCTGGCCGAGGGCGTGTCCACCATCGCGGCGGCGTTCGCGCCGGAACCCGTGATTGTGCGCATGTCCGACTTCAAGTCCAACGAGTACGCCAACCTGATCGGCGGACCCGCCTACGAGCCGCACGAAGAGAACCCGATGATCGGCTTCCGCGGCGCCTCACGCTACCTCGAGCCGTCCTTCCGGGACTGCTTCGACCTCGAGTGTGA
The DNA here is from genome assembly GCF_056401395.1 of Arthrobacter sp. P4_F11. Lineage (NCBI taxonomy): Bacteria > Bacillati > Actinomycetota > Actinomycetes > Micrococcales > Micrococcaceae > Arthrobacter > Arthrobacter sp. P4_F11. Next base: position 214,703 of record NZ_JBFUJK010000004.1, on the reverse strand, counting down.
GGCCCTGTCCTTTGTCCGCAACGAAATGGGCCTGACCAACGTCAAGCTGATGATCCCGTTCGTGCGGACCCTGGATGAGGCCCGCGGCGTTATTGAACTGCTGGGGGAGAACGGCCTCACCCGCGGCGAGAACGGCCTCGAGGTGATCATGATGTGCGAGATCCCATCCAACGCGCTGCTCGCCGACGAGTTCCTGGACTACTTCGACGGGTTCTCCATCGGCTCCAACGATATGACCCAGCTGGCCCTGGGCCTGGACCGGGACTCCGCGATTGTCTCGGGCGGCTTCGATGAACGCGATCCGGCCGTCAAGAAGCTCCTCAGCATGGCCATCGCGGCCTGCAAGGCGCGCGGCAAATATGTCGGCATCTGCGGCCAGGGTCCGAGCGACCACGCGGACTTCGCCGAGTGGCTGGTCGAGGAAGGCATCGATTCGGTCTCCTTGAACCCCGACACCGTGGTGGACACCTGGCTCCGGCTCGCCGGCTCCACAGCCGGCCCGGCCGTCGAGGCAGGCGTCGGCGCCGGGGCGAACTGACGGCCGCGGCGTCCAGGTAAGACACGCAGGGCACCCGCCGGGCAGCACGGACTGAGAATTCCAGACTGTGCTGCCCGGGCGGCCGTTCAGGCGTTGGATGCCAGGTTTTAGCGCGCTAAAACGAGCGCCTGCGGGGCTGCCTGCTTCATCCGGGTCTGCAACCAGCGCAGCTGGACGGCTGTTTCGCCGTCGCAGCGGGACACGACGTCAAGGAGTTCCCGGTCGCGGAGCGCCGAGCCGGCCTGTTTGACCATGGCCCAGGTGACATCGACGAGGCTCGCCAGGAGATAGAGGTCCTGGAGGTCGCGCAGCAGGCCCACCGGACCCTGCCGCGTTGCGGACAGCCCTTCGGCATGGATCCGTTCGGGCTCGTTATCTGAGCGGTCCTCGCCGTAGCGCTGAACGACGGGGAGCAGCAGCCGGCTGTGCTCCTCACACTGCGTTGCCAGCGTATGGCACAGGAAGTGCACGTCGGGCTCGGCGGCGTGGCCGTCTGCCACTTGGCGGAAAGACTCCGCGAGGGTCAGTTCGGCCTTACGGAGCATACCCAAATAGATTTTCAGGTTCATGGCGTTCCTCCCTGCGGGCCGCGCCGGACCGCATCGGGAAAACGGGGCGGAGAGGCGCCGACCCGTTCAGTGGCTTCGGCGTCTTTGCCTCCAGCGGTCGGCCGTATGGATCGTGGCCCAGCGGCAGCAGCCGGGCGCGATGCCGTCGTGGTGGGTGCCGGGGCGGGCCCGGTGGCGTCACTGATCTTCTCGACACTCACGGCGGCATTCTTGAAGACGGGCTGTTTGGACACAGGATCCCACTCCGTGATCGTGAGTTCATTGGCAGCCGTCGGGTGTTCTCCGGGGGCACCGTCCTGGTCCCAATAACCGTAGTGAAACGGTGCGAAGACGGTGCCGTTTCGGATGTCGCTGACACGGGCAGGGACCTCGATCCGGCCCCGCCGCGACGTCACCTTGACGAGGTCGCCTTCCCGGATTCCCAGCCGGCCGGCGTCGTCCGGGCTGATTTCCACCCACGCGGTGGGGGCCGCGCTTGTCAGTACCCGGGATCTTCCGGTTTTGGTCCTCGTGTGGAAGTGGTAGGCGGTCCGGCCGGTCGTATACCGGAACGGGTAGCGGCCGTCGGGCTCCTCATGCGGGGGACGGTAGTCCGCCGCTTTCAGGATGGCGCGGCCGCCCGGCGCCTGGGCTCGGAATGCTTCCGGCCCGGCGGTGGCGCCGGTGAGGAGATCGTGACCGTAGCTTTCGCAGTAGTCAGGGTCGGTGGGGAAGATGCCATCCTCGTAGAGCCGTTCCCTGCCCTCCGGATTGCCGGTGTTGCACGGCCACGGGATGCCGCTGCCGCCGCGGAGCCTGTCATAGGTGATGCCGGTATAGTCGCAGGGCCGGCCGCGGGAACATTCCTTCCACGCCTCAAAGGCCTCCTCAGGGCCCGCCCACGGCAACAGGGGTTCCCCGCGTAACGTGGTGAAGCCCATGCGGCGGGCGTAATCGAGGAAAATGTCCAGGTCGCTGCGTGCCTCCCCGGGCGGCTCCACGGCCTTGTCCGAGAGGTGGATTGTCCGGTTGGCGTTCGTGAAGGTACCGGTCTTTTCGCCCCACCCGGCGGCGGGAAGCACGACGTCCGCGAGCTGCGCCGTCTCTGTCAGGTACAGATCCTGGACCACGAGGAACAGCCCGGGGTTGGCCAGGATGTTCCGGATTCTAGGGAGTTCGGGCATGGACACGGCTGGGTTGGTTGCCGAAATCCAGAGGAATTCGATCGAGCCCTGTTCGGCGTAGCGGAAGATCTGCATCGCATGGGTCGGGGGAGCCCAGTGCGGGATGGTCAGGGGGTCCACGTCCCACAGCGCCGCGAGTTCCGCGATGTGGTTCGGGTTTTCCCAGTTCCGGAAGCCGGGGAGATCGCCGTCTGCCCCGCATTCGCGGTTGTTCTGGGCCGTTGGCTGGCCGTTCATCTGCAGAATCCCGCACCCTGGCCGGCCCAGCAGCCCCCGCAGCAGGTGGAGGTTGTTGACCTGGCACGACGCCGCGGTGGCTTGGGCGGACTGGTAGAAACCCTGAAGGACAGTGGAGAGCACCCGCGATGAGGTGCCGAAGATCCTCGCCGCTTCCCTGATGCCGGCGGCGTCCACATCGCAGACTGCTGCGGCCGCTTCAGCCGTCCATGGCTCGACCGCGGCCCTGAGTTCGTCCAGGCCGAGAGTATGCGCCCGCACGTACTCCTGGTCGGCCCAGCCGTTGGCCAGGACTTCACGGACCAGCGCGTTCATCAGGGCGAGATTGGTACCGGGCCGGACAGCCAGATGAACGTCCGCATACTTGGCAACCTCGGTGTCGCGGGGGTCGACGCAGACGAGCCTGGGCCGGTCCGGTCCCGCAATGCGGTCAAGCACACGCGACCACAGCACGGTCTGCGTTTCGGCCATGTTGTGCCCGTAAAGGAAGATCGCGTCGCAGCTGTCGATGTCCGCATAGGTTCCGGGCTGGCCATCCGCCCCGAAAGACTCCTTCAACGCTGCAGCCGCCGTCGCCGTGCAGAGGCGGGTATTGCCGTCCATGTGGGGAGTGCCAATCCCGGCCTTGCCGAGGACGGCAAGGGCGTAGTACTCCTCGAGGAACAGCTGGCCGCTGGTGTAGAAACCATGGCTGAGGGGTCCCCGTTCCCCCAGCAGCTGCCGGCTTCGCTGGGTGATCCGGTCCATCGCGGTATCCCAGTCGCATTCGATGAACCGGCCGTTCTCGCGGATCAAAGGCCGCGTGAGCCGGTCTTTCCCGGACATCCCCTGCCAGCTTGCAAAGAGGCCCTTGGGCCCAAGCCGGCCATGGTTGACCAGATCCCCTGCGCGGCCGCGGATCCCGACCATGGCGCCGTCTTTTACGGCGATGTCGCACGCGCAGCCGTTGCTGCACAGCACGCACGCTGATTGAACCCACCGGTCCACGTCGCCCTCGGTGACGGTCGCATCCAGAGCCTGGTCCACCCGCACCGGCCACAGGCCGTCCTTCGGATAGGGGGTTCGTGTGCCCCAAATCTCGGCAATCCGGTCAACCACTCTCATCCTCCTGTTCAGCTGCCCCGCACGTTAGGAGCGGTACCCCTGCAGTTGCCGGACCCGGCACATCCGGCCGCCCCGGCTGTTGGCGAGACCACGCGGCCATTGAAGTGCGGGTCCCGTTGTTGAAACATCGGCCCGAGAACCAGATTTATCAGCATGCTTAGCAACAGTCCAGAGTTTTCCGAAGAGTCCCATCCTGGCATCGCACGGCGGTGTTTCGCGCCTCGGGGGTTCCGAGGAGGGACTCGAGAAGGAAGGGGCATTGAATTATAAGTAGACTTATGTTTTCCTGCTTCTAAGTCCTGCCACGGGCTAGACCAGAATCCATGTTCAAAGGGACCACTGACATGGCTGACTCCAGGAAAATTCCGGCCCCGCACGGGCAGATCCGCCAGGCTTTCGAGAACCGGCTTGTCCTTGATTACTTGGATCTCGCTGAGTCCCTGGCGGCACGCTTCGCCGGCCGGGGCCACGAGCGGGAAGACCTGATCCAGGTGGCCTATCTGGGACTCGTCAAGGCGGCTAGGGCGTTCGACGAATCCAGAGGCACCACCTTCCCCGGTTTTGCCGCCCCAACCATCACCGGGGAATTGAAACGCTATCTGCGCGACCGCTGCTGGGTCGTCCGGCCCCCGCGGCGCATACAGCTCCTCCGTGCCGAACTCCTGCGCACTGAGCCGGCCCTGGCGCAGACCCTCGGCCGCACCCCCACTCCTGCGGAGCTGGCGCGGGAACTTGGTGTAACGGTCGAGTCCGTCCTGGAGGCAGCGGCAGCTGTTTCCAGCATGCGCCCCGATTCGCTCGATAGTTCCGACGGCCGCGGTGACGCACCGCCGGCCGCGGAAGAGCCGGCGGTGCAGGAGCCGGGATTTGAGCGGCTTGAGGAGGTGATGTGCCTGACCCGGGTCATCGCCGAGCTCTCCGCCCCGGAGAGGGCGCTCTTGTACCGGCGCTATTTTTGCGGGGAAAGCCAAACGGAGTTGGGCAGGAGATTTGGAGTGTCGCAGATGCAAATTTCGCGCCGGCTCTCACGGGTGCTCGTGCAACTGCAGCGGCGGCTCACGGAAACGGAATCTCAGAGCAACCCCAGCCCACGGACCGCTTCGAGCACATCGTGAACAGAGACACCCAAAAGCGCAGGATCCGGGTCCCCGGCAAAGGGGTCGCCGCGCCGCAGTTCGGCTTTGGTCAAGGTGATGTGCGGCCCCGGCGGGGGGCCCCATTCCGCCGGCGTGGCTGGCCCGAAGAGCACAACGGAGGGCCGCCCGTAGGCCGACGCGAGGTGGGCCGCACCCGTGTCAGCCGAGATGACCAGGCGGGCGCCGGCAATCAGAGCCGCGAATTCCCCCAGCGGTTGGCGGCCTGCAAGGACGGCATCGGCCCGGAACCCGGCCCCGCTGGCAACTTCCGAGGCGCGGCCCCGCTCCGCGGCGCTGCCTGTGAAGAGCACGCTGTGCCCGGCGTCCCGCAGGAGTCCAGCAACCTCGGCGAACCGTCCGGCAGGCCACAACCGGCTGCCGTAGGCAGCGCCCACATGGACCACTGTGGCCCCCGGCTGCGGCGTCGGGACGGCCGGGGCGGCCAGGCGCAGATCCTCGGCGTCGGCGTCGATTCCATGCCATTGCAGTAGCCGCGTCCAGCGTTCGCGCTGGTGGATGCCCTCCACCCAAGCCGGCCCGGAACCAGCACCGGCGCCCGCTTCGTGGGCGATCACCCGGGTGGCCAGGAGCGCTTCAATCCGGGATTGGCTCTCGGGGCCGCGGCCGTGGAGGTTTACCGCAACGTCCACGCTCCCGGGTTTCAGTGCCAGTGGCTCATTTAGCCCTTCCGCCGTCAACAGTTCAAAACCCCCGACCAGCTCTACCGCCTCGCCGAGCCAGCTCGGTGCCGCGTACAGCCGGCGGTGGTTGGGGTACGCGCGGCTCAGGGCGTGCAGAGCCGGGACGGCAACCAGCAGATCGCCGAGCTGCAGCGCCCGTAGGACCAGCAGTACCGGCCTTCCATCTTCTCGAAATCCGCCCATCGTGGCCGCCCTTCCGAGTTCGCCTGATTTCGGATTTTAGTCCGGAGATGGACCCGCCGGGCGTTTAGCTGGACTGATATCGGGGAACAAGGCACTTATGGGACCTTTTGCCCGACCACCGCTGAGGGCCGTACTCTTCGATCGGGACGGCACCCTGATCCGTGACGTGCCATACAATGGCGTTCCCAATTTGGTGGAACCGATGCCTCACGCCAGGGACGTGCTGCAAACCCTTCGGTCCATGGGAATTGCCGTAGGCGTCGTGAGCAACCAATCGGGGATAGGCCGCGGGATCCTGACCACGGAGCAGGTTGTGGCGGTCAATCTTCGGGTTGAGCAGCTCCTGGGACGGTTCGATGTCTGGGAACTGTGCCCGCACCGGCCCGAGGACGGCTGCAACTGCCGGAAGCCGGCACCCTTCATGATTTGCGGGGCGTGCCGCCGGTTGGGAATCACAACCGCCGAGGCCGCGTACATTGGCGACATTGGAGCTGACGTTGAGGCGGCCCGCGCGGCGGGTGCCCGCGGCGTCATGGTCCCCACGCCCCTGACACGACCGGCGGAAGTTGACGCTGCTCCAGAGGTCGCTGTGGATCTTCGTTCCGCGTTGTGCCTTTTGATGAAGGCACCATCCGGACGGGCCGCCTCGTGAGCAGCGTCCTGGTGGCTCGGCTGGACGGGGTCGGCGATGTCCTGCTGGCGGGGCCAGCGATCCGTGCAGTCGCGAACGGGCGGCATCCGGATGGCGGGGCGCCGAACGATGTCATCCTGTTATGTGGCCCCCAAGGTGAACCAGCTGCGTCCCTCCTGCCTGGCGTGTCCGAGGTCTACAGCTGGAGTTGCCCGTGGATCGTGAAGCCTGCTCCACGAGTCGCTGGGCCCCATCTGGAAACCCTGACATCGTTCGTGAGGGACTCCAGGGTCACCGAGGCCGTCATTTTGACTTCCTTCCATCAGTCTCCCTTGCCGCTGGCCTTGTTGCTGCGGCTTGCCGGAGTCGGACGGATCACGGGAGCTTCAGTGGATTATGCCGGCACTCTGATGGACGTTCGACTCAGGCCCGGTGAGGATTTTCCCGAAGACCAGCCTGAAGCCGAACGTGCGCTCGGCATCGCCCAGGCAGCTGGCTTTACCTTGCCCCGCGGAGATTCCGGGAAGCTCCGGGTGCAGGATTATCCCGATGTCCGGGATCTGGTGGGGGAGGAGCCCTATGTCGTGGTCCACCCCGGGGCGTCCGCCCCCGCACGGGCGTGGCCCCCGTTGCATCACGCCGCGGCCGTGGAACTGCTCGAAGGGGCAGGACACCGGGTAGTGGTGACAGGAGGGCCCGGAGAAACGGGCCTCACGGCGACAGTCGCCGGCCCATCCGCCTTGGACTTGGGCGGCCGCACGGACCTGAGGGCCCTAGCCGGTGTGCTTGCCGGAGCCGAAGCCCTGGTTACCGGAAACACAGGGCCCGCTCACCTCGCTGCCGCTCTGGGTACGCCGGTGGCATGCCTGTTCTCGCCCGTGGTGCCCGCGATCCGATGGGCCCCCTACGGCGCGCCCCTGGAGATCCTCGGCGACCAGAACGCACCTTGCAAACTCAGCCGTGCCACGGAGTGCCCGGTCCCGGGCCATCCTTGCCTGTCGACTGTGGCTCCCGAACAGCTCGTGGATGCAGTGGAACGACTGATCGGCGGCGTGTCCTCGCTATCCACCCGCCGAAAGGTGCGTCACCCATGAGAATCCTGCTCTGGCACGTACATGGATCCTGGACGGACGCGTTCGTCCGCGGTGCCCATCAGTATCTCCTGCCGGTCCTGCCCGAAGGGGGGCCATGGGGTATGGGCCGGGCAGGCCGGCCCTGGCCGACCTCTGTCCGCGAAGTCCGGCTCGTCGACCTTGATGCCGACAGTGTGGATGCTGTGGTGCTGCAACGGCCGGAGGAACTGGGCGAGGTGACCCGCGTCTTGGGCCGTCGGCCCGGGAAAGACCTGCCGGCAGCCTATGTAGAGCACAACACCCCCAAGGGGAACGTGCCGAATTCGGTGCATCCGCTGGCAGACCAGCAGTTCATCCCCATAGTCCACGTCACGCATTTCAATGAACTGTTCTGGGATAACGGCGCCGCGCCCACGCTGGTGATTGAGCACGGCATCCCTGATCCCGGGCATACCTACACCGGGGAGATTCCCGAGCTGGCAGCCGTCATCAACGAGCCCGTCCGGCGGTGGCGGGTGACCGGCTCAGACCTCCTGGACCGGTTTACTGCGGCGGCGCCGTTGCGGATATTTGGCATGGGCGCCAACGGGTTGCGGGCCGCTGTCGCGTTGCCGCCCCAAAGGCTCACAATCTGCGGAGATCTGCCCACGCCCGAGCTGCACCGGGAAATGTCCCGTTGCCGTGTCTACCTCCACCCCTTCCGCTGGACCTCTCTAGGCCTGGCACTTCTCGAGGCCATGCACCTCGGCATGCCCGCAGTAGCGCTGGCGACCACAGAGGCGATACGCGCACTGCCGCCGGAAGCGGGAGCGATCTCCACCGACGTCGACGAACTCGTGCGCACCGCGAGGGTGCTCATCGAGGACCCGCAGGAAGCAAGACGGCGTGGTGACATTGCCCGCGAGGTGGCCCTGGACCGGTATGGCCTCCAGGCCTTCCTCGCTGCCTGGGATGTCCTGCTGGGGGATGTGACCGACCCGCGCTTCCGCACCGGCCGGCTCCTTAGTCCAACTCAAGAAGGGAAGAACCAGTGAAAGTTTCAATGGTTTCCGAGCACGCCAGCCCCCTGGCCGCCCTCGGCGGAGTTGATGCAGGTGGGCAGAACGTCCACGTGGCGGCCCTGTCGGCCGCACTGGCGAGGCGCGGCCACGACGTCACGGTGTACACCAGGCGGGACTCAGCGGACCTGCCGGGCAGGGTCCGGATCTCCCCGCGGCTGGAAGTGGTCCACGTCCAGGCCGGCCCATCGATGCCGGTACCCAAGGACGAACTCCTTCCCTTCATGGGGGAACTGGCGAACGGATTGGCACGCGATTGGGAGCAACGGCCCCCTGATCTGGTGCACGGGCACTTCTGGATGTCCGGCGTGGCGGCACTTGACGCGGCGCGGCGCAAGCCGGGCGGCAGCGCCCACCTCCCGGTGCTCCAGACCTTCCACGCCCTCGGCACAGTCAAACGCCGCCATCAGGGCCGAGCGGACACCAGCCCCCTTGAGAGGCAATGGCTGGAGCCGTCTGTCGGCCAAGGTGCGGACCGGATCATCGCCACGTGCTCCGACGAGGCCTTCGAGCTCAAGGCGATGGGGATTCCTCCGGAGAAGATCTCGATAGCCCCATGCGGGGTCGATCTGGATCTCTTTACCGGTTCCGGACCCGCCGACAAACGCAACAGGACCCACCGAATCCTGTCTGTCGGACGTCTTGTGCCTCGAAAGGGCGTCGACGTGGTCATCCGGGCACTGCCGCTGCTGATGGACGCCGGATTTTCCGACGTCGAACTCCTGATCGTTGGCGGCGGAGGCGATGCCACAGCAACCGAGTCAGACGCCGAAGCCCGCCGCCTGCTGGCCATCGCTGCGGAACTCGGTGTCCGGGAGCACGTCATCTTCCGTGGACAAGTGCCCCGGGAGGCCATGCCGGAGATCTTCCGCAGCGCAGACGCCGTCGCGTGTACGCCGTGGTACGAACCGTTCGGCATCGTGCCCCTCGAAGCCATGGCTTGCGGCGTCCCGGTGGTCGCCTCGGCCGTGGGCGGCCTCAGGGACACCGTAGTGGACGGCGGCACTGGCCTGCACGTTCCGCCTTTGGAACCCGGGGCCACCGCTGCTGCGCTCGCCCGGCTGCTGTCCGATAAGGGGCTGCGGGAGGAGCTGGGCCGCGCAGGCCAGCAGCGCGCACGGGCCCGCTACAGCTGGGACCGGGTGGCGGCCGAGACTGAGAAGGCCTATTTGCAGACCCTCACCGGAAACGCTACGGCCCGGCGGCTGGGCGCCGCCGGCCAAGTGCACGCCGCGGAAGGAGCAGTGCTGTGACTATCGAGCCGCCGCTTACGCAGGCACAAATCACATCCCGATCGGTCCCGTGGGCCGGCCTGGTGTCGTCAGCGGTTCATGGTGGCGAAAGCGCGGACACCAAGACTCGTCCTGACTCGGTCGCAGCAGTCCAGGCGCACCTGGGATGTGTGTTGCCGTCCCTGGAATCGTTACTGAGCCAGTCCCCGACACTGGCTGCCTGGGGCGAGGAACTTGCCCGGCGGCTGCTGGGCGGAAACCGCCTGCTTGCCGCCGGGAACGGCGGTTCCGCGGCGGAGGCCCAGCATCTCACGGCCGAGCTGGTGGGACGTTTCGACGCCGAAAGGGCGCCGTTCTCCGCCATTTCGCTGCACGCCGAGACCTCCGCGGTGACAGCCATCGCCAATGATTACGGCTTCGAGGAGCTGTACGCCCGGCAAGTGCGGGCGCACGGCCGCCCCCGGGACATCCTGATGCTGCTGTCCACAAGCGGAAAAAGCCCCAACCTCCTCCGCGCGGCCGAGGCTGCCGCCCGGGTGGGCGTCACGACGTGGGCTATGACCGGCCGGGGGCCGAACCCCCTGTCGCTCAGTTGCGATGAAGCGATTGCCATCGACGGGCCCGCAGCCAACGTCCAGGAGTGCCATCTGATCGCCTTGCACGCAATGTGTCGGGCGTTCGACGCCGAGATCCATCGACTGGACCGGCACGACCAGCAGCAACGGGGCAGGCGATGACGATCGCGGTGGTGGGTGACGTGCTGCTCGACGTTGACCTTGACGGTTCGGCGACCCGGCTCTGCCCGGACGGGCCGGTGCCCGTCGTGGACGTCGCGGCCGTCAGAGCGAGAGCCGGGGGTGCCGGGCTCGTGGCCCGGATGCTGAGCAATGACGGCCACCAGGTGTGCCTCGTGACCGCACTCGGCCGGGACGAACCAGGCCATCGGCTCCTGGAACAGCTGGGCGGCATCACCGTGGTCGTCGGCCCGTCAGGAGCGCCGACCCCGGTCAAGACCCGCCTTCGGGCAGGAGGGCACCCGGTGGCCCGGTTTGACGAAGGTTGCCAGTGCCGGCCCCTGCCGGAAGTGACGCCAGACATGCTCCAGGCACTGGAGGGAGCCGGGGCCGTGGTCGTGGCGGACTACGGCCGCGGCCTGACGTCGAACCGTGCCCTGCGCACTGCACTCGAACGCCTCGCCCGGGACATCCCCGTCATCTGGGACCCGCACCCGGCCGGAGCCGATCCTGTTCCAGGGGTCGCCGTCGTGACACCAAACCACTCCGAGGCCTCCAACATCGCGGCCGCCCTGAGGGCCAGGGAGTCGGCGGCTCCGTTCCCGGAGGCAGGGACGGACTCGATGGCGGGGACCGGTGAACTCGCGGGCAAGCTGTTGCGGCATTGGCGCAGCAGGGCCGTCCTCGTCACGCAGGGCGGACAGGGAGCGACCCTCGTACGGGAGTCGTCACCCGCGCCTGTTCAGCTCCCGGCGCCGCGGACCGCTGTGGCTGATGCTTGCGGTGCGGGCGACAAGCTCGCGGCCAGTCTGGCGGTCCACCTTATGGCCGGAGGGGGGCTCGAAGATTCCTGCCGCCGAGCGGTCCGCGAGGCCTCTTCATTCCTGGCTACAGGCGGCGTTGCCGCCCTGCCGTCGGCGCCTCCGCCACTTCCCTTCCCGGTACAGGAAACTGACGCGCTGGACTGGATCCGCAGGGTGCGGCAAAACGGTGGAACCGTGGTTGCGACCGGCGGGTGCTTCGATCTCCTGCACGCCGGACACGCCCGCACCCTCGCAGCAGCCAGAGCCCTGGGCGACTGCCTCGTCGTCTGCCTGAACTCAGATGCCTCGGCCCGCCGCATCAAGGGGGCAAGCCGTCCCATCATGGGCGAACAGGACAGGTCCGAGCTGCTGCTTTCCCTCGAAAGCGTCGACGCCGTAGTGGTGTTCGACGAGGACACCCCGGAACGGTGCCTTGAACGGCTGCGCCCGGACATTTGGGTGAAGGGCGGTGACTACGACGCAGAACAACTGCCCGAGTCCGCCTTGGTGGAGAGCTGGGGAGGCCGTTGCCTTAGCGTTCCCTTCCACCCTGCCCGCTCCACGACCCTGCTCGCCGCGGCGCTCGCCCGGGTGGGCTGACCCAGCGGCAAATGGTCAGATCATCTGAATCCAATTCCCGTGAATCCAACCCGGCCAGGTATTGGCCGCCAATGAAAGGAACACCATGAAAAGGTTTAGCCCACCTGCCCCATCCACGCCCGGCAGGGTCGTGGTGAGCGGAGGGGGATCAGGACTTGGTGCCGCCGTCGTCAACGCCGTGCTCGACGCCGGCGGGACGCCGTTCGTCCTCGACCGCGATGTCCGGAACGTGTCCGCGGCGAAGGCCCTCGAAGTCGATGTTGCTGACCGGGCAGCGGTGACGGCCGCCATTGCGCAGGCCGCGGAGGCCCTGGGAGGATTGGACGCGGTGGTGACAGCGGCAGGAATTGACCGGTGCGGAAAGCTTGAGGACGTCCCGGCAGACGACTGGGAACAGGTCATCTTCGTCAATCTCCTCGGTACAGTCTCGGTGGTGCGGGCGGCCCTGCCGTACCTGAAATCCTCCCGCGGCCGGGTTGTCACGGTGGCCTCGACGTTGGGGTTGCGGGCGCTGCCGGAGGCTTCGGCATACTGCGCGTCCAAGTTCGGCGTCATCGGATTCAGCCAGGCGCTTGCCGCGGAGACGGGTGCAGAGATCGGCGTGACCACGCTGATCCCGGGCGGGATGAATACCCGGTTCTTCGACGACCGGGCCGAGAAGTACAAGCCCCAGGACGGTTCGCGCCTGAACGATCCGGCCAGGGTGGCGCAGGCCGTGATGTTTGCACTTTGCCAGCCTCCGGGTTGTGAAGTCCGCGAGTTGCTCATCTGCCATGCGCAAGAGGAGTCCTGGCCGTGAACAACCGCACGTCCGCGTAAACATCCGCCGGACTGATTCCCGCCAGGAGGGAGGTATCGTGCTCGCAGCGCGGCGCCGTCCATCCCACCTGGGTGAGGTCGGCGCCGCATTGTGAGCACCGCGTCACCCATGACAGATGGATGCGGTGCAGGCTTCGGCCCAGCGGCCCTGCGTTGATCAGGTTGCCAACCCAGTACAAGCCCACCGTCGGCGTCCCCAGGGCCTGGGCCAGATGACGGGGGCCGCTGTCATTGCCCAGCAACACAGCACAGCTGTCCAACAACGCCGCCAAGGCGCCCAGGCTGAGTGTGCCGGCCAGTGAGATGACCCGGTCTGAGCCGGCCGCCGTCACGACCCCGTCAGCGAGTTGCCGTTCGTCCGCGGTGCCCACTACCACCACACGGCAGCCATCGGCGGCGCAGGCCGCCGCCACCTCGCCGAACCTCTCCGCCGGCCAGCGCCGGCGGGGATCCATGGCGCCGGGATGGACAGCCACAACAGGGGTTGCCGGGCTGTCGCGGAGGCGATCAAGGAATTCCTTGACCTTGGACAGGTGCTGGTCCTGTGGCCGCAGCCTGGCTTCCAGGTCAACCGGGGGAGCGCCGGCCAGTCCCGCCACCTCCAGCCCCCGAAGCGGCTCGTGCTGGTAATAGGCGTAGGGGACGCTACGCTCCAGTGGCGCAGCGTCGGCCGTCCGCGTTCCCACGGTGTGGCGGGCCCCCAAGCGCAGGAGGAACGGATTGGAGTAGCGGCCGCCGCCATGGAGCTGAACCGCGAGATCGAACTCCTCGTCCCGCATGGAGGCCAGGAAGGCGTCGATCGCTGCGGGGTCTTCCCTGCCGGGCCTCAAGCCTTCCACTATGGGCAGCACCCGGACGTCTCTGACCGGCCCCAGGGTGCCGCCCAGCAGTTCAGTGTGGACGGGGGTCCCCAGCATCGTGACACTTGCCCCGGGGTACGCCGCGACGAGCGCCGACACTGCCGGCAGGGCAAACAGCAGATCACCCAGCCCGCCGCCCCGCAGGACCGCGATCCGCGAGACCTTCGGAAATTTTTCCAGCACCGGCCCGACGCCCCAGCCTGCTATGTCAGCTCCACCGAATTCCACCCTGAGGTCCGCCACCACCCGTCCTGTCCTGTCCGTCCGGTGCACATGTGTGGGGCCACCATAAATCCCGGACGCAACGTTTGGCTACATTTCGCCCCGCAAGCAATGGTCCGGTTTCCGCGGACCGGCACTGGATGTTCGGGAACGTGAAACTGTCCGTGGCTGCAGGGTGTAGATGCCCCGGCACGAGGGTATGGGTCTACGTAGGAGTGATCTCCCGCCCGGACCGTGACGGGGCAGTCTGCATTCAAACCACAGGGCCGCCGGAAAGGAACAACATGCCAGCGATCGTGCAGATCAGACACTGCGGGGTGAAGCCGTGACCCGCCCGCGCCCGCAGGATGGCGACGAGCGCCGGGGCGGCCTCTCGGACCAGCGCGGCCTGACCGGCTGGCTGCCCCGACGGCTGGCGGCGGCTGAGCCTTCCATCACCGTCATCGGCGATGTGATGCTCGACGGCTGGTGGTCGGGATCCATTGACCGGCTCTGTCGTGAGGCGCCGGCCCCGGTCGTGGAAGTCGGCCAGCGGAAATTCTCTCCGGGCGGCGCCGCCAACACCGCCGTGAACCTGACCGCCCTCGGGGCCAAGGTACGACTGGCAGGGCTAACGGGGCGCGATGATGCCTCGGCCGAGCTGCTCCGCCAATTAAGGGACAGTGGCGTGGACGCCACCTACGTGGACCAGGTGGCCGGTCTGACCACAACCACCAAAATCCGGATCAGCAGCGGCGGCCAAATTCTGCTCCGGCTCGACGAAGTCGCAGGTGAGACCCCGGCGGACTCCTTGAGCCGATTGGCACAATGTATCCCTCAATTGCTGCAAGACCAGGACGCAGTGGTCCTGTGTGACTACGGAGCCGGGGCGCTCAGCGGAGCGGTACGGAGCGCCCTGTTTGACGTGCTGCCGGGACGCTCGGATCTTCTGCTGGTCGTGGACGCGCATCAGCCACGCGCCTGGGCCGGACTGAAACCGGACCTGGCCACCCCGAACGCCCTGGAAGCTGCCGCCATGCTCGGCGTTAAGCTCACCGCCGGACCCGAGCGGGCGGCCGCCGTCGTCGATCACCGCAACGAGCTGCTGGAAGCGGCCGGCGCGGAGGCGGTCGTTGTGACGCTGGACCGCGAAGGGACGGTTCTGTTGCCCAAATCCGGGGAAGTCCACCGGACCTGGGCACGTCCCGTCCAGGAGGCGCAAGCATCCGGCGCAGGCGACACTTTCGTTGCCGCGCTGACAGTTGCCCGGGCGGCGTCACTGCCGCTGACCACCAGCGTTGATCTTGCCCAGGCCGCCGCCGACGTTGCGGTGCACCGTCCGGGAACTTCGGTGTGCAGTACTGAGGATCTCAGCCGTCACCTTGAGGGGTTCACCGGCGCCGCCCTCGACGCCGACGAGCTCGCCCGGCAAGTGCGCCGGCACCGTGAGGAGGGACGCCGCGTGGTTCTCACCAACGGGTGCTTCGACGTCCTGCACCGCGGCCACACCCGTTACCTCAATCAAGCCAAACAGTTGGGCGATGTCCTGGTGGTGGCTCTGAACAGCGACGAATCCGTCAGCCGGTTAAAAGGGCCCGGACGGCCCATTAACACCATCACAGACCGTGCCGCTGTGATTGCCGCCCTTAGCTGCGTGGACTATGTCACAGTTTTCGACACTCCCACGCCCATTCCCCTGCTCAAGAGGATCCGTCCGGAGATCTACGCAAAGGGCGGCGACTACAGCCCCGAAATGCTGGCAGAAACCTCCGTCGTGGAGCGCTATGGCGGCCGGGTGGCGATCCTGGACTACGTTCCTGAACAGTCCACCACTGCGGTGGTGGACCGGATCCGCAGCTTCGACGGCACACCCCGCAGCACATCCCCCGACCATGCCGGGGACACAGCCGGTCCGCAGACGACCATCAGTCCGATCACAGAGGGGAAATCGCGATGAAGAAGAGCGCCGATTCCGAAGATACAGCTGCCAGCCATTCCTTGTCCGCATACTTGCACAGCCATCTGACCGCCGCCAGCGCGGGGGAGCGTCTCTTCGAGCAGGCCGCCAAGTCCTGGCGGGACACGTCCCATGCCGGCGAAGTCGGCAGGCTCGCAGCCGAGGTGAGTGAAGACAAACGGGCGCTGGAAGAAATCTGCGAACAACTTCATTCGAGCATGCCTGCCTACAAGAAGCCCGTTGCCTGGGCCGGGGCGCAGGTTGCCGCCCTCGATCCGCTCAACCCGCTGCATTCCATCGAGGGAGCCAAAGGGCAACTCGAGCTTGAGTCGCTGATCTCAGCCGTCACCGGAAAACTGCTGCTCTGGAAGACACTCCAGGTGCTGTCACGTGAAGACAAGCGCATCGACCCGGACCGCATGGAACAGCTAAGCAACCGCGCGGCGGCCCAAATTCGGGCCCTGGAGACATTGCTGCTGGACACTTGCCGGACCAGACTCGCGCCTGCCGCGAAGCCGTGAGCATTCCGGAACCGTGAGCACCCAAAGAGCCGGCAGCACCTGGGCTGTGATCCGCCCACGCGATGCCCAGCATCTCGCGCTGCAAACCCTGGGTGCTTAAACTTTTAGTATCGCCGCTGGCGACCGGCCCGCGGCGGAACCATCGGAGGACCATCATGGGAGCGGGAGACAAGATCCAGAACGCCGCCGAGAATCTCGGTGGCAAGAGCAAAGAAGCGGCCGGCAAAGCTACCAACGACCCGGCGCTGGAAGCCGAAGGCAAAAGGGACCAAGTCAAAGCTGACCTGAAGCAGGCCGGCGAAAAGGTCAAGGACGCCTTCAAGAAGTAATGATTCCGGGAACGACGCGAGCACACCGGCGGGCGCACTTGTGACCTGCTCCCGAGAGTTGGAGTGGGTGCGAGGCCTGCGCCCGCCGGGAGGTGTGCCGGATCAGGCCAGGTTGGGCGCGCTGGCCAGGATGTAATCCGTAGCGGCCGGTCCGGTCATAGTCAGGCGGTTGTCCGCAGGATTGATCCGGTGTTCCTTCAGTGCCGCCCAGAGGGACCGGGCGGGCTGTGGCCGGTCCTGGTTTATCAGGCACCAACTCGTGTAGAGGCCGTAGAGCTCGTCCTTCCCCAATCCGGTGTCGGACTCGCGGCCAGTGGCGAGAGCTTCGCTAAGGAACCGGTCAAAGTGGGTGGTGGTCATGTCAGTTCCTTTCCTGCAGTTGCTCGTGGCCGGCCCCTCGGCTTCAGCTTGGCTGACTTCGTTGTTCCGGATCCGGCCTGGGATGTGGTGAGAATTCTGCCCGGTGCGCGACGCCCCCGCCTGGGCTGGGCGCCGTCGCTCAATTCCCTGCTTGGCTGACTGCTTTCCTGACGGCGTCAGTGTGGAGGCAGTCAGGCGCTGATCTCCTGGGCCTGGTCACTGCTGGTCTCGATCTGGATCCGGCGGGGTTTTGCCTTTGCGGCGATGGGGATCCGTAGCAACAGCACGCCCGCGTCGTAGCTGGCCTTCACCGCCTCGGTGTCCAGGGCATCGCCGAGGATGATCTGGCGGCTGAAAACGCCGCGGGGACGCTCGGACGCAATCAGTTCCGTGGTGTCGTCCGTCAGATTCTTCCGTTCGGCGCGGACCGTCAGGACGTTGCGTTCGACGTCGATCTCCACCGAGTCGACGTCCACCCCGGGCAGATCGAATGCGACGACAAATTCCTCTCCGTCTCGCCAAGCGTCCATGAGCATCGCGGCGGGCCTGGCCGCCGTGCCGAGGACCTGCTGGGTGAGCCGGTCGAGCTCGCGAAACGGGTCGGTGCGCATCAGCATGGCTATCTCACTCCCTACAGATCGTGTATGACGTTGCCCAGCCAGATTATCTATCCTGGCTGCGATAGATTTTTTATAACACCGGTGCCACACTGGTGCAAGAGGTTAATTAACAGGTCTTAGGAGGATCCTATGGGGCCGGACACCGGCGGGGCCGCGGGCGTCTATGCCATCTCTGTGGCGGCCGAACTCGTGGGGATGGGACAGCAGAATTTGCGTCTCTACGAACGCAAGGGGCTGTTGCAGCCGGGCCGGACCGACGGCGGTACCCGCCTGTACAGCGAGCAGGATTTGGTAGCGCTTCGCAGGATCAGCGCGCTCCTTCAGGACGGGCTCAACCTTGCCGGGATCCGGGTCGTCCTCGAGCTGGAGGCGGCCAACCGGCACTTGGAACGCGAACTCAACGCAGCCAAACGACGAAGTAATCCCTGAGCCGGGCCGTCACATCACAGCTCAGCGGACCACGCTGTGTTCAATTCGCCGCTGGCTGACTTGGCCCCTGGGTGGGCAGTCCGCGCCGGAAGGCTCCGGGCGCCCTGAGACCAGGCGTGCCACAATCAGGCGCTCAGCTTTCCAATCGCGCTGCTTTCAAGGTTCTCCAACAGGTGCCGCGGATTGTCGTAGACCTCTGCGGCACCGGCCTCCCGCAGTTCGGCTTCGCTGATTCCGCCACAGGTCAGGGCAATGGCGGGAACTCCGATTGCCGCGGCGGCCAGCACGTCCCAGACGGCGTCGCCAACAAACACGACGTCCGCCGGGCTGAGTTCAAGCTTGTCCAGGCACGCCAGCAGAATGTCGGGAGCGGGCTTGCTCTCGGCGGCGTCGTTGGAACTGGTCCACGCATCGATAGACGTGCCGGCGTCGAGGAGGCGCCGGGCGACGTCCAGGTCGCGCTCCTGTGCCGATGATGCCAAGCCTACGGCCAGCCCTGCGCCGGAGCATGCGGCAAGGAGGTCCCGGGCAGAGTCGAAGGGCCGCAAGGAAGGCCAGTAGGTGGAGAACACGGCGCCGTGCGCTGATTTGAGGTCTTCCTGCATGTCCTTTGTGCACCCGGGAACCAGGTGTTCGATCAGCTTGTCGCCGCCCATGCCGACGCAGCGGTGGATAGCCGAGATCTGGACGTCCAGCCCCTCCCGCCGGAACGCCTGCCACCAGGCAAGGGAATGGAAATAGCTGGAGTCAATCAAGGTCCCGTCGACGTCGAAAAGGACGCCGCGTTTCTTCTCGGATTTTGAACCTGGCACCATTGCTACCCCACCTTTAGTTGAGGGCCGCATGTGCCTGACCAGGCAACGGCTCGGCCCATAACGGATCTTTCCAGACCGGGGTCCGAAGAACCTCTCAAAGACTCATAGTAAGACTACTTAATAGAGGAGTTGAGCGCCCGGCCGGGCGCCCGCTCGCTAGGCTATGTCCATGGACGGGAGCGAGATGTGACGCAGCGAACCTACCCTCAGGGCGTACCGTGTTGGATCGACACCGAGCAGCCCGACGTCGAGGCGGCCGCCGGGTTCTATGCCGGCCTCTTTGGCTGGACGTTCGAGGACGCCGTGCCGGCGGGCGCGCCGGGCCGATACTTGATAGCCAAGCTCGATGGCCAGGACGTCGCCGGGATGGCGGACACCCGGGGTGCCGCGGCATGGAATACCTACATATCCGTCGAGGACGCGGATACCGCAGTGCAGCGTCTGGTCGCAGCCGGCGCTACGGTGCGGTCGGCAGCCGCAGACGCTGGAGAAGGCGGCCGCAGTGCGGCGTTGACCGATCCAGGGGGCGTCGGGTTCCGCATCTGGCAAGCCAGGCGACGCTTGGGGGCACAGGTCGCCAATGCGCCGGGGTCCTGGAATTTCAGCGACCTCCACACGCCTAACCCCGGCGCGGCCATCAAGTTCTATGAGGACGTGTTTGGCTGGCAAGTCGACGACCTCGGCTTCGGGATCATGGTCCGCAGGCCCGGTTACGGTGATCACCTTGAGGCGACAATCGATCCGGGCATCAGGGCGAGGCAGTCAGCCCTGGCCCCTCCACCTGGCTTCGAGGATGCGATCGCCTGGATCGCGACCACGGCCCCCGACGAACTGCCGCAGTGGCACGTCTCGTTCACCGTTGCCGACCGGGACCAGACGGTGGTTGATGCGAAACGGCTCGGCGCCCAAGTCCTTAGCCAAAGCGAGACCGAGTGGACGCGCACGGCACTGATCCGGGACCCCCAGGGGGCGGAGTTCACCGCCAGCCAGTTCACGCCCCCGTCTGGTTGAACAATCCCTTCAACAGAGGCGCCGGGTCAGAGGCGCCGGGTCACGAGGGGCTGGCACACGTGGCGTCGGGTCTGGCGCGAACTTTCACTCGGTTGGCCCGGCAAGGAGCTTTCTGATCTCGGCGAGCTTTGCCTCGGACTCTTCGAGGCTCAGGCGGAGCCCCTCGACCGTTGCGGCACTCGTGTCAGCCGCATCGACGGGCGGTGCGGAAGCCTTCTTGGGAGCCAGGAAGAAGTTGGCCAGATAGCCGGTGAATGTGCCGAAGATGCCGACACCGACGACGATGATGCCCGTCCCGATCATGCGGCCCGCATCGGTGACCGGATATTGGTCACCGTATCCGACGGTCGAGATCGTGACGATCGTGTACCAGAGGGAGTCCGAGGCGGTCGTGATGTTGGCACCTGGGGCGTACTGCTCGACGCCGAGCATCGTGAGGCTTCCGAATTCCAGCACGAAAATGCCCATGAGCAGCAGTATGTACAGGGAGCTGCCGGCCCGATCTTTGATCAGCGCTCGGCCGACCGTCTGGATGCCGACATCGCGAAGCAGCCGGTACACCCGGGCAAGCCGGAAAACGCGCAGGATCTTGAACTGCGCCAAAGGCACACTGGCCAACAGGTCGGCCCAGCCGAAGTGCTTGAAGAAATAGGCGCCCGCCGATGGTGCGGTGAAGATCCGGTAGAGGAAGTCGGCGACGAAGATAATGCTGAACAGGGCGTTCATCGCCTTCAGTACGGTGTCGAGCGACTCGTCCTGCGCGGCGTACAAGAGTACGAGATTGACGATCGACAGGATCGAAAGGATACCGATGAAGATTTCGTATCCGATGCTCTTCAGTTCATTGCGTTCCTTGCTCATGTGAGGATTCTGGCACGCGGGCGGCGATGTAGCTGACACTTTTTGCCCAGGTTGCTGGCGCGTACAAAAGGGATCTGCGTGGAGTTCTGTACGGTGTCGCGCGCCGCAGAGCTTTCACGTCAGGACGCGAAGGTCGCACTGCGGGAATCTATTGACACCCCGGTGTGATGACTGCCATATTTTCAGAGTACGCGCTATGTGAATCGTGTTGTGTAATACGCAATTCGATGGCAGGTGGGGGACGTGCCCTCACCGTCCAAGCACAAGAGCTTGGGGGCACGGGCAGACGATTTCGGGCCGCAACGGCTGGGCCAGATTGGCATCGCGTGTCCGTCGCCAAGAGTCCCGCAAAAGAGTCCCTCGCGGACTCAGGAAAGGAACACAGGAACGATGGTTCACAAAGTAAAGGCGGTCATCGCCAAAGAAAAGAATGCCCCTGTTTCGGTCGAGAACATCCTCGTGCCGGATCCCGGACCCGGTGAGGCGCTCGTGGACATTCTGACCTGCGGCGTCTGCCACACGGACCTCCACTATAAGCAGGGCGGAATCACCGATGATTTCCCCATCCTGCTGGGCCATGAGGCCACCGGCGTGGTCAGCGCCGTCGGCCCGGACGTCACCGAAGTGGCTCCCGGGGACCGCGTGATCCTGAACTGGCGCGCGGTGTGTGGCGAGTGCCGTGCCTGTGCCAAGGGCCAGCCGCAGTACTGTTTCAACACCCACAATGCAACGCAAAAGATGACTCTTGAGGACGGCACGGAGCTCTCGCCGGCGCTCGGCATCGGGGCCTTCGCCGAGAAGACGCTCGTCGCGGCCGGGCAGTGCACGAAGGTTGACGAGGACGCCGATCCCGCAGCTGTCGGGCTGCTCGGCTGCGGTGTGATGGCGGGCATCGGCGCCGCCATCAACACCGGTGAGGTCAAGCGCGGCGAATCCGTCGCCGTCATCGGCTGCGGCGGCGTGGGCATCGCCGCGATCGCCGGCGCGAAGCTGGCTGGCGCGACGACGATCATCGCGGTGGATATCGACGCCAACAAAGTGGAAATGGCCAAGTCCCTCGGCGCCACCCACGGCGTGGACTCCAGCAGGGAAGACCCGATAGAAGCCATCCGGGCGCTGACCGGCGGCAACGGTGCCGACGTCGTGATCGAGGCGGTGGGACGCCCCGAAACGTACAAGCAGGCGTTCTACGCCCGGGACCTCGCCGGCCGCGTGGTGCTGGTGGGTGTGCCGACGCCGGACATGTTGCTCGAGTTGCCGCTGCTGGATGTCTTTGGCCGCGGCGGGTCGCTGAAATCCTCCTGGTACGGAGACTGCCTGCCGTCCCGCGACTTCCCGATGCTGGTCCAGCACTACAAGCTCGGCAATCTGGACCTGGACGCCTTCGTCACCGAACGCATCACCATCGACCAGGTGGAAGAGGCCTTCGGCAAGATGCACGAGGGCAAGGTCCTGCGCTCCGTGGTTGAAATCCGGCCGTCCGCCGATCTCGCGGCCGTGGCGGAGTCCGCATGAGCGTCACCATCGAGAGCCTGGTGACGTCGGGGACGTTTTCGCTCGACGGCGGCACCTGGGACGTGGACAACAACGTCTGGATCGTCGGCGACCGCGAAGAATGCGTGATCATCGACTCCCCGCACGACGCAGCAGCAATCATCGACCAGGTCCGCGGCCGGAAGGTCCTTGCCATCCTGCTCACCCATGCGCACAACGACCACATTGGCGCGGCCCGCGAGGTCGCAGCGGCGGTGAATGCCCCCATCCACCTGCACCCCGATGACCTGATGCTCTGGGAACAGGTTTATCCCGACGTCAAGCCGGACCGTGATCTTGCCGATGGCGAGGTCTTCCGCGTGGGAGGCGCGACACTGAGGGCCATCCACACCCCCGGCCACTCACCCGGATCCACCTGCTTCCTGCTGGCGGGGAAGGGAACGGTGTTCACCGGCGACACTCTGTTCAACGGGGGCCCAGGGGCGACCGGCAGGTCCTACAGCGACTACCCCACCATCCTCGCCTCGATCCGGGAACGGCTGCTGACGCTCCCTCCCGAGACCGTGGTCCGCACCGGGCACGGCGACAGCACCACGATCGGGGCGGAGCGGGAGACGCTGGCCAAGGTGAAGCTGTGAAATTAGGCAGGCAGCCGGCTCCCGTTGCAGATATCAACGAGGAGGAGCTCTCGGTCCACAAGCCCAAAACCGAGGCGGCCGGGGTTAAGGCGGTGATGGTGGCGCTGGAGCGCGCCGTGGCCCAGGCCGGGGTGTCCCGGACGGCCCAGTCGCTGCTGCGGCTGAACCAGCGCGGCGGGTTCGACTGTCCGGGTTGCGCGTGGCCGGAATCGGACAAGAAGCGCAAGGCGGCCGAGTTCTGCGAGAACGGCGCGAAGGCGGTGGCGGAGGAGAACACCCTGCGCACGGTCGGGGCGGAGTTCTGGGCCCGGCATTCCATCGCCGAACTGGCTGGGAAGACGGAATACTGGCTGGGCAACCAGGGCCGGCTCAGTGAGCCCGTGGTCATCCGCGAAGGAGACACGCATTATTCACCGATCTCCTGGGCCGAAGCGTTCGGTCTGATCGGGGAGCACATCCGCGCTTCAACCCCTGACCGCTGCGTCTTTTACACCTCCGGGCGCACGGCCAACGAGACCGCGTTCATGTACCAGCTGTTCGCCCGGGCCCTGGGCACCAACAACCTGCCGGACTGCTCAAACATGTGCCACGAGTCCTCGGGCTCGGCGCTGAATCCGACCATCGGGATCGGCAAGGGCACCGTGTCCCTGGACGATATCCACGACGCGGAACTGATTTTTGTGGTCGGGCAGAATCCCGGCACCAACCATCCCCGGATGCTCTCAGCGCTCAAGGAATGCAAGGACAACGGCGGCAAGGTGGTGGCGGTGAACCCGCTGCCCGAGGCCGGGCTGTTCAACTTCAAGGACCCGCAGACCGTTTCGGGTGTGGTGGGCGGCGGCACGCCGCTGGCCGACGAGTACCTGCAGATCAAGGTGGGCGGTGACCTGGCACTGTTCCAGGCCCTCGGCCACCTGCTCCTGGCGGAGGAGGAACGGAACCCCGGCACCGTCGTCGACCGCTCCTTCATCGACGCGCAGACGGACGGCTTCGACGCGTACCGCGACGCCCGCAAGGCGCTGGACTGGGACGAAATCGAGAAGGCCACCGGCCTGGCCCGGACGCAGATCGAGGACGTCGCCGGAATGCTGATCCGGTCCAAGGCCACGATCTTCTGTTGGGCCCTTGGCGTGACGCAGCAGCCGCACTCGGTGGACACCATCAAGGAAATGGTCAACGTCCTGCTCCTGCAGGGCAACTTCGGCAAACCCGGGGCCGGGGCCTGCCCGGTCCGCGGGCACTCCAACGTCCAGGGCGACCGGACCATGGGCATCTGGGAGAAGCCCAAGGAATGGCTCCTGGAGGCCCTCGACAAGGAATTTGGAATCCAGTCCCCGCGCGGCCACGGCGTTGACGCCGTGGAGGCCATGGAGGCCTTCGAACGCGACGACGTGGACGTCTTTGTGTCGATGGGCGGCAACTTCTCGCTGGCCTGCTCCGACACGGAGATGCTGGAGGCGGGGATGCAGCGGATCGGCCTGACCGTGCACGTGTCCACCAAGCCGAACCGTTCCCACGTGGTGCACGGGCGCACCTCGCTCATCCTGCCCACGCTGGGCCGGACGGACAAGGATGACAAGCACCCGGGCGGCGCCCAGTTCCTGTCCGTGGAGGATTCCATGTCCGTGGTCCACTCCACCCGGGGCAGACTCCAGCCGGTCTCCGAGCACCTCCTGGCCGAACCGGTAATCGTCGCCCGGATGGCAGATGCCACCTTCGGCGAGGACCATCCGGTCAACTGGAAGGCCATGGCTGCGGACTATGACGTCGTCCGGGACCACATCTCCCGCGTCATCCCGGGTTTCCAGGACTTCAACACCCGGGTCCGGACCAGGAACGGCTTTGTGCTGCCCAACCCGCCGCGCGACACCCGGTCCTTCAAAACGGACATCGGCCGGGGACGCTTCACGGTCAGCCCGCTGGAATACCTGACTCCGCCGGACGGCCACCTGGTGCTCCAAACCATCCGCAGCCACGACCAGTACAACACCACGTTCTACGGCCTGGACGACCGGTACCGCGGGATCTGCGGCGGACGCCGCATGATCCTGATCCACCCCGAAGACCTGGCGGAACTGGGTTTCAAGGACCGCGACCTGGTGGACGTGGTCAGCACCTTCCGCGGGCACGACCGGAAAGCGGACAAGTTCCGCCTGGTGGCCTACCCCACGGCCAAGGGCTGCGCCGCCGCGTACTTCCCCGAAGCCAACGCCCTGGTCCATAAAGAAAACGTGGCCCGCGAATCCAACACCCCCGGGTTCAAAGCCATGTTCGTCCGCTTCGAACCGCATGCCTCGCTCGCGTCGAGCGAGGCAGTGGCACTGGCGGGCGCGCACGCCTGACTCTGCCGTTGATAGTTCGACGTGGGGACGGATGGAGGTGAAGGATCTAGCTGAACGGGTCCTTCCCTTTT
The DNA here is from genome assembly GCF_056401395.1 of Arthrobacter sp. P4_F11. Lineage (NCBI taxonomy): Bacteria > Bacillati > Actinomycetota > Actinomycetes > Micrococcales > Micrococcaceae > Arthrobacter > Arthrobacter sp. P4_F11. The sequence continues at coordinate 189,613 of NZ_JBFUJK010000004.1, read as the reverse complement.
GCCAGGCAAAGATGATCCACTTTTCAGTGGCACCGGAGATCGAATCACTCTGCAGGTCTCGGCGGAAGTGGCTGGCAGCCCTGAGAGCTAGTCAAAGCCAACCCTCCGCGGTCGCGCTGAGGTGCAAGGACGTAAAGGGCTAAGACGAGTTTGGAGTTGCCCCGACGAACCTCATGACAATCTTTCCCGTGTAGAAGCCTGAGGGTTGTATGCCGATTTGATGAAGCGTTCTCGTTCATTGGGGCTGGTCGCGGAGTCAGCTATGGTCCAGGCGAGTGCAGTGGCTGCCTCGAACATCACGCTGTACGCCTCAGGGGAGTCGGCAAATGCTGCGAACCCGTGTGAGTGGATTGGTACGTTCGCTCCAGGGATGCTCAGCCAGGGATGCAGGGTAGGAATTACCTGGGAGACGTTGCCCATATCAGTTGATCCACCGCTCATGCCGGCGGAGCTGGTTGTCTCCTTGCCGAACCTGGACATGGCGTCAGTCCAGTGTGCAGCAAGGGCGTTGTCCTGCACTAACGGTTCGTATGCGGGTTCTGTAGCCTCAATGGTCAGCGTTGTTCCGGTGGCCAGGGCGGCTCCATCGAAACAGCCGCGGACGCGCTCAAGCAAGGCTTCATATTCCCTTAGGGTGAATGCTCGGCACTCAAACTCGACTACCGCCCGTTCCGGAATGATGTTCGTGGCGTGCCCGGCCTCAGCTACAAATAGAGCTATTCGGTGGTCTCCAGGTATTTGCTGGCGCAGTAACCCTACGGCGACTTGGCTCAGCACAGCTGCATCTGCAGCGTTTATTCCCAGATGGGGTGCTGCTGCCGCATGGGCGGCCTTTCCAATAAATATCGCCTTATACCTGCCCATCGCCTGGGCGCTGGTACCTGCTGGGTTATAGGTTAATCCGTCCTGGACTGGATGGGCCATCAGGGCGAGGCCGATACCGTCAAACGCTCCACGTTCAAGAAGAAGCACCTTACCGCCGCCGCTCTCCTCAGCAGGGGTTCCAATGGCTTTTAGCGTGATGCCGAGCTCGTCTACATAGGGTCTCAAGGCAAGGGCCGCGGCGACGGAGGCACCTGCAATCAGATTGTGCCCGCACGCATGTCCAATGTCGGGAAGCGCGTCGTATTCCACGCACAGTGCCACCTTCAGATCACCGCTCCCCACTGTGGCTGTAAAAGCTGTAGGAAGGCCACCAGTGCCACGCTCAACTGTGAAGCCGCCTGTGGCCAGCAGCGCCGCTGCTGCCTCCGACGAACGGACCTCCTCGAAAGCCACCTCGGGGTTGGAGTGGATTTCGTGGGCCATTGCCTGAACCTGCGACTTCCACTCCTTGACGCCCTCTGCAAGGGCGGTGCGCAGACTTGCCATACCGATTGCTGTGCCTTCCTGATTTCATGAGTATCGCCTGCTTAGGCAGGACAATAACGAGTCGGCCCTGGCTGCCTCAGAAAGGTCGAACCATCCGACATCTCTGTTGGCTTTCTGGAGTGATGACCATCGAGGCACCTCAGCCTATGCCCAATAGAGCAGCACGACGGGTGAGCGCTGCTGGTGCAGGAGCTGCTTGCCGGAAAGCTAAGCGCTGCACCACTTCGTTTAGATATCCCCTGGGCGGGAACCCGGCGCTCATCGAATGTGCCAGGGTCAGCTCGAGAAAATCTGAAGCCCAAAATTTCGGTGTCTACGGAGAAAAACGTCCGGGGGTCTGACCAGGCTTGAGATCAATACAGCGAAAATATCGGGCTCTGACCTCCGCGGGCCTCGTAGTCGTCCGAGGATATCTGTGTACATCTTAACTCTGCCATGAAGGGACTCTATCGATGGCAGGGAGAGCGATGATGGGCACTTTCGGCGATCAGTACAGACAGAAGCGGATGTTTTGACGAACTGTACGGTGACTCTTGTTTGGGGCTTCCCTACGATCAGGGGACAGCCTGATTCTCCAAAGCGGCATCCATGTTCAGGTGTTCGCAATCGAAACCACGCGAAGGAAGGCATATTCATGCTGCAGCTTCAGGTGAATCGTTCAGACAGTTTGACCGTCGACGCAAAAACAGGGCATCACGCGCCTGCCAGTGGCTGGTGGCGACCCGAAAATGATCCCCTCCGCGTCCGTTACCTGCAGCAAGGAGAGATCATGCCTCCGCTGCATGGCTCACAGACCGTGTGGACGCTCGTTCGCAATGTGCCCCTTCGGTAAGAGCCAGCTCCCGAAGCACATACTCCTGACGTGCAACGTCTTGTCGTTCCCCTTTTCACCTACAGATTGAGAGAAGAGAAAAGCTCATGAAAAGCAGAATTCTAGTTCAAAGCAAGAACACCTCCCGGCGTATCGGATCACCTGAAGAAGTGCTCGGTACTTCCTCGTCTGTTGCCGGTGCGCAGCAGTCCGGGTGGGTAGGCTTGGCAGGTAAGCAGGAGCACGCCGATCGGCGGCCGGCCGAATCGACGCACAGGGCCGCATACGGCGCTCAGAACCGCTAGCAGAACTGCGCCGGTTTCCTGCAGGCTTCACTTGTCGCCCGGCGCTTTTGCGGCTGGCAAGAATCCTATGAGCCAGCCGACTCGGTTCTGTCGCTGTCGTTCTCATCAGGAGGGACCGACGGTGTTTGTGCGCCGCCTTGTGGAGTGCCCACAGAACCAGCGCTCCTTGACATGTCACCTCTCTGGAAGCTGGGCTTCAGTTTGGTAGGACCCGCTGCTGAGCGGGTGACCCTCTCCTCTACTTATAGCGTGTCTTTTGTGGCCGTCATCTCCAGAGATAATCAGGACGATGATCCCTACGATTGCACCGATCAGTGTCTCGACGCCGCGTTCGGAGAGGAGGACATAGGGGTCCGCATGTGCAGCGAGCTGGGTAACGAGAAGTATCACCGGTGTGAACGACACCATGGCCAGGCCGTAGTGGCGCATCATGAAAAGTTCGGTGGTGAACTGGAGAAGATGATGGCAATCACCAGCGCAGGTGCGTCTCTCTGTGCGTCCAGCTGCCAAGGCGAAGGCAGCAGAAGGACTGCGACGATGACAAGGCCAAGAAGCGTTCCCACAACCCTGTGGATTCCGCGATAAATGCCGCCGGCCAGATATGTCGCGGCAAGCGGTACCGCCGCAGCCGCCATGGCCCAATGCGGGTACGCGCTTCCACTAAGCACGCCAGCGGCTCCAGCCGTGCCGACCGCAAGGACGTAGCGTCCGGCATGGATGAACGCCCTTTGTTTTCGAGGGCCGGCAAGGGCTGCCGTATTTCGGGTTCCATTGGGTCGCCACGCCCTTTCCCGTATCCAGCCAAGAAAACCGACGGAGATAGCAGTGGCCGGGCTGAAGCCACGCCGATGAGCACAGCAAAGAGCCATGGAACCGTTGTGGGGATCGAGGCACATGCCCCTAGGGCGAGGATTCCAAAAAAGGGTCCGCTCGGCTTAAAGTTCAGCCTGTCCGCGACAAGCGATCCCACTCCTGCCAGGAGTGTTTCGACGCCCACGAGCCACCTTGATTGGAGTCCACTAACCGACAACCCGGTGCCGATCATCACGCCGGTCACGAGCATCCCGGCTGCCTGCAGTTGGTGTTGGAGACGGAGTTGGTGGGGTTCGGTCCTGCCATACATGCCAGTCAGCGCGCCAAAAAGGGCGTAGATAACCAGCTCTGGGTGTCTGAACATCAGTAGAGTCAACGATGGGATTGCCAGGCCTGTGCAGACCCGTAGGGCCGAGAAGTGGTCCCTGCTTGGAGGCGCAAAGCTGTGGAGTGCTCGGACGTGATGTTTCACGGACCCCTGCTCCTCACCAAATCGCTGATTGTCTGCTCTGCACTAGACCCAAAGCACGTAGCCAAGATCTTTGTGGAAGTACTCCCGGCGATCAGTGACATCGGCGGCCAACCATAGGCCTGAGCCGTCCGGCATTTCTTCTTCGACGATCCCCCGGCGAACTACGTCTTCGTTGCGACGGATCTCCACGATGTCGCCCACATGGTTCTGCCAGCTTGCTGTCTGGCGGAGGTGTGAGATGGCGTGCCACTGCTCGAACATCAGCGTTCCAGGAGCAGTGCGTCGCCCTGGCCCCCGCCCCCACATAGTGCAACGGCGGCCCGGCCCGTTTCACGGCGGATGAGTTCGTGTACGGCCGTGACAACCAGCCTGGCCCCTGAAGCGCCGATTGGGTGTCCGATGGCAACTGCGCCGCCGTGTATGTTGATCCGATCCTCGGGCACGCCGAGCAGTCCACCGGAATGCGAAGCAACTGAAGCGAAGGCTTCATTGATCTCAACCAGGTCGAGTTCTTCGGCCGGCCAGCCTTCGCGCTCCAGAGCGGCGCGGATGGCTTTAGCGGGTTTGTCCGGCAGGGATGTGTCAGGACCGGCGATTTGTCCGTGGGCCCGAAGGACTGCGAGGACATCCCATCCATGTCTTTGGGCGGTCTCCCGAGTGGTCAGCACAACTGCCGCGGCGCCATCGGTCAAAGGTGAGGCGTTGCCCGCCGTCACAGTCCCGTCCGGAGAGAATGCGGGGCGCAGACGGGCCAGCGACTCCTGTGAAGCATCGGGGCGGATGCCTTCATCCTGGGTGACTTCGAGGATGCCAGTTCGTGTGGGAACCTTCACAGGGATAATTTCCTGGGCCCACACTCCTGACGCTTGGGCGGCAGCTGCTCGCAAGTGGGAGGTGACGGCGACGGTGTCTTGGGCTGCACGTGATATTCCAAGTGCGGAGTTCGCGCGGTCAGTGGCCAGGCCCATGGCCTCGTGGTCGAATGCATCTGTTAAGCCGTCCTGGGCAGCTGCGTCCACCAGAGTAAGCGCCCCGTATGGATTCCCGGTCCGTGTTCCTGCGACAAGGCGGGGGGCTTGGCTCATCGACTCCTGGCCGCCGGCGACGACGACGGCTGCGTCGCCGAGGCGTAGCATTCGGGCGGCCTCAATGATGGCCGACAGTCCCGAGAGGCACACTTTGTTGACTGTCACTGCGGGTGCGCTCAGGGGAATCCCCGCGGCTACTGCGCTCTGCCGGGCAGGGTTTTGTCCGGCCCCTGACTGGAGAACTTGTCCCATGATGACGGCATCGACGGTGTCTGCCGGTACGCCGGCCCGTGCAAGGGCGCCAGCGATGGCTGCTCCGCCCAGTTCAGTGGCGGAAAGTGGTGCCAGTTGGCCCAGGAGTCGTCCGTGAGCGGTGCGTGCTGCGCCGACGATGACGACATCCCTTGGATCGGGTAGTCGGAAGTTGGATTCTGTTTTCACTGCGGTTGCTCCGGGATTGTTGGTGGCGACGGCCCGAAAAATGGCCGTTCTTCGTTTGAAAGGTTATGCGCGGTCATGTAGCGAGGAGTCGGGTAAGACCGCCGGGCGGGAAGTTGGCACCGAGAGTCATGCAGCGGTCGATGTCCCCCCGCGTAGCGACGACGCCCTCGTCCAGCATCAGCTGGGCTTCTTGTGCCAGGGCATCGCGGACGCGACGCCGTACCCGGTCCGGGTCAACTTCGTGCGGCTCCGGGGGCAGGATCAGGGCTGCCGGCGGAACCTTGCCGTTTTCATCACAGAAGCCCGGCAGTCCGGCTTCGACGACCGCCGTGAGAGCAGCTGACCGGCCGAAACGATCGGGGTAAGCGCGGTGCAACGCGTCGCAGATGTGCCGTTGCACCGCGGGACCGATGTAGCCGATCAGGTGCAGGGGCGTCATAGGCACATCCCACGGTTCCAGGGAGCGGTCAACGGTAGCGGGCTCCCCGCCCTTATCGATTTCGGCCAGTATTTCGCTAAACAGGCGCGTGAGTAGCCGATTGACGACAAAGCCAGGAGTGTCAGCGACAGGTACGGCTGTTTTGCCTAGGCGTACGGCGAGATCCGATGCGGTGAAGAGAGCGGCGTCCGATGAGAACGGGGTCCGGACCAATTCGACGAGCGGGAGGACAGCGACCGGATTAAAGAAGTGGAACCCGAGCACCCTTTCGGGGTGCCTGAGGCCACGGGCCATGCCGGTGACCGGAAGCGAGGACGTGTTGGTGAGCAGGAGGGCATCCGGCCCGATGGACTCCTCCAGCTGCCGGAATACGTTGCGTTTGGTTTTTTGGTCCTCGAAGACGGCCTCGATGGCGGCGTCGCACCCCCTGAACTCCGAGGGATCGGTGGTGCCCCGGATCAAACCGGCGATTTCCGCTGCCTCGCCTGGTTGAAGCCTGCCTCGAGACTCCTGCCGATCAAGGTGTCCGCGCATCCTGTGGAGGGCTGCGGACACCCGGTCGGCGGAAAGATCGCTGATGAGGACCGGGATGCGGAGCTTTTCCGCGACCAGAAGGCCGAGCTGACTCGCCATGAGACCGGCGCCGACGACGCCGAAAGTTTTAATAGTTTTCGGCCGCCCCTGGTTTTCGGCTGATACCGGCACGGGGTCAGCCGTTGAAAGACTGTGAGACATCTGATCCTGCTTCTGTGCCTACCCGCGGAGGTAGACCGTTGTCGTGTGTGTGTAGAAGTCTTTGGCAGCGCCACCCTGTTCCTTGGGCCCGAGGCTGCTCTTCTTTGATCCGCCGAACGGCACGTGAGGATCCGAACCAGCAGATTCCGAGTTGAGGTGAAGGATGCCCACATCGAGGGCGTCGACTGCTTCCAGCACTGTCGCAAGGTCACGGGTGAACAATGCTGCGGACAAGCCGAACTCGGACTCTTCGGCCAAACCGAACGCCTCCTCGGGGGTCGCGGCGCGGCGGACCGCCAGGACGGGGCCGAAAAGTTCTTCTCGCCAGGCGAGGTTGGTAGATCCGGCCTGACCAGTGGGGAGCTCCAGCACAGTCGGTGCGATGAAGGCGCCGGGAGTACCGGCAAAGGGATTCTCGGCAGATGTTCCGGCGATGGCGACCGCACCGGCTTTTACGGCTGCGTTGATTCCGCTCGTGATGGACCTGCGTGCCGCCTCGTTGATCACAGGCCCCATCTGTATTTCTGGGTCAACGGGGTCCCCGGTCAGCCAGCCGCTGAGCCGGAGCGTGAGGCGCTCCAGGAATTCGTCGGCGATGGAGTCCGCGAGAATGAGCCGTGAAGTTGCGGTACATTTCTGTCCAGTGGAGCGGAACGCCCCGAAAAGCACCTGTTCCGAGGCTAGATCCAGGTCAGCATCGTCCAGAACCAGCGCCGCGTTCTTGCCCCCCATTTCGCCTTGCATGGGAATTCCCCGGACGGCAGCTTGGGCCGCCAGTGCACGTCCGACCCCTGAGGAGCCGGTAAAGGACATGGCGTCCACGCCAGGGCTCTGAACAAGGGCAGTTCCGAGAGAGCCGGGCCCAACGACAAGGTTAAGTACGCCCGAGGGCAGCCCGGCGGCAACGAGCGCTTCGGCAAAGCGCATGGCGAGAAGCGGGACGGTGGAAGCCGGCTTCCACACCACCGCGTTACCGTGCACCAGGGCGGGCGCGATCTTCCATGCCGGGATGGCGATCGGAAAATTGAACGGGGTGACGATGCCAACTACGCCCAGCGGCTTGCGAGTTACGAGGATACGTTCCCCGCGCCGAGGCGAAGCAAAGTGCTCCCCGGCCACGCGGTCACCCTCTGCGGCGAAGTAGCGCAGAATTTGAGCTGCACGCAGCACCTCTGCCCTTCCCTCGGTGAGGGTCTTGCCTTCTTCGCGGGAAAGTTCGAGGCCAAGTACGCCAGCTTGCGACTCCAGGGCTGCGGCGGCCCGAGACAGGACGGCGCCGCGTTCGTGGATCGGGGTGCGGTTCCATGCCCGTTGTGAGACGCGTGCTGCCAGGACGGCCCTGTCGAGATCCGCAAGGACGGCGGTGCCGCCTTCGGCGACGCTCTCCTCCGGGCGGCTGGGATTTACAGAGGTGAGGTGGCCGCCGTTGCCTGCTACCCAGTCTCCGTCTATGAGGAGCCGGAGCTGCGACGTCCCCGTCGCACCAGGGGCGGTGCCTGACGTGGCCGGCGCATCTACGGCGGCACTCACCGAAAGGCTCCTATACCTGTTAGCTTCTGGCCAAGGATGAGGGTGTGGACCTCATCGGTGCCTTCGTAGGTACGAACGGATTCAAGGTTGTTCGCGTGGCGAAGGGGCGAGTGTTCGAGAGTTATCCCGTTTCCGCCGAGGATGGTGCGTGCTTCGCGGCAGATTTCGATCGCTTCGCGACAGTTGTTCAGTTTGCCCACGCTGATCTGATGGTTCTGCAGCTTGCCGGCATCCTTGAGCCGTCCCAGGTGCAGGGCGAGAAGAAAGCCCTTGTTGATCTCGAGTGCCATGTTCACGAGCTTCTGCTGAGTCAACTGATAACCGGCCAACGGCCGGTCGAACTGCAGCCGATGCTTGGAGTAATCCAGGGCATCTTCGAAGGCGTCACGCGCGGCACCCATGGTGCCCCAGGCAATGCCATAACGTGCCTCGTTGAGGCAGGCGAAAGGGCCGCGGAGGCCAGTGACATTTGGCAGGACCGCGTCGGCAGGCAGACGTACGTCATTCAGGGTGATGTCACACTGAACAGAAGCACGCATTGACAGCTTTGGTTCGATCGGTGTGGCGGTGAAGCCGGGAGTTTTGGTTGGTACGACGAAGCCGCGTACGCCAGTGTCCGTCTGGGCCCAGATAACTGCCACCTGGGCCACGTTGGCGAGTCCGATCCACCGCTTGGTGCCGGTCAGTATCCAGTCCCTGCCGTCGCGGCGGGCAAAGGTGGCCATGGCAGAGGGGTCCGAACCGGCGGTGGGTTCCGTGAGGCCAAAGCATCCAATGGCCGTACCAGCAGCCATCTGGGGAAGCCATTCCTCTTTCTGTTCCTCGGAACCGTGCTTGGAGATCGCAGACATGGCCAGAGAGCCCTGGACGGACACGAAAGTGCGTATGCCTGAATCACCGGCCTCGAGTTCGGCAGCAGCCAGCCCATAGTCCACTGCGGTTCCCCCGGCGCAGCCGTATCCTTTCAAATGCATTCCAAGCAGGCCGAGTTTCGCGAGATCAGGGACGATTTCCAACGGGAACCGGGCCTCTTCGTACCAGGTGGCGATGTTCGGTTTGATCTCCTCCCGAACGTAGGTCCGGACCCGGTCGCGCAGTGCAATCTCCTCATCCGTGAGGAGAGTATCGAAAGAGATCAGGTCCGAAGGTTCGAGTGCGGTAGCGGCCTCGATGTCGGCCGAACTAGGGGCGAGAGTCATGATGTGGTCCCTCCTGGGCATAAACGACTTGGGGAACGGGCGGCACTTTGAGGGGTGGAGGTAAACGTCTAGCTTTTAGTCTGACGCAGCCACTCCAGCACTTCCTCGGTGTGCTCGCCGAGGGCGGGTGGGGCCTGGGTCCGCGCTGGCAGCGCCGGCGTCCAGGTGATCGGATGGCGGATTTGGCGGCCGGTGACGTTCCCGTCTGTGTCATGGACTTGAATTGTCGGTTCCAGACCCAAGGTATCGGCGTACGCGATGCCTTCATCTATGCTGGCCACGCGGCCGGCGGGTACTCCCGCAGAAACGAGCTGGTCCTGCCATTCCGTCGCTCCGGCGCGTGCAAGCCCGTCTTCCAGCAGTTGGACAAGTTCCCGGCGGTGCTTGACCCGCGCTGAGTTGGTGACAAACCGGGGATCAGCGGCCAGCTCCGGATTGCCGATGGCGCTGCAGAGTTTGGCGAACTGTGAGTCGTTTCCCACGGCAACGGCAAGTGGGTCATCACTCGTGGCAAGAAGCTGGTACGGGACGATGGAAGGGTGGTCGTTGCCCAGTCGCGTAGGAGTAACACCGGCTCCTAGGTACGCCTGAGCTTGGTTGGCTAGAGCGCCCTGCAAGCTTGAGAGGAGATTGACCTCGATCCGCCTGCCGCGACCCGTTGAATTGCGCTCTGAAAGGGCGGCGAGGATGCCGATCGTGGCATCTTTCGCTGTCAGTACATCTACCAGGGCGACGCCTACTTTGTAGGCGTCGCCCTGCGGGTCGCCGGTAATACTCATCAGTCCGCCGACAGCCTGAACTATGAAGTCGTACCCGGGCAGATCACGGCCGCCTTCCGAGCCGAAGCCCGAAATGGATGCGTACACCAGGCCGGGATTCTCCTCGGCCAGCACCTCATATCCCAGGCCCAGTTTGGCGAGCCCGCCGGGTTTGAAGTTCTCCACCAAGACGTCGGCGCGGCGTGCCAGTTCCCGGGCAAGCTCTAGGTCCCCGGGGTCCGTCAGATCGAGGGTGACTGATTCCTTATTCCGGTTAACGCTTTCGAAGTAAGTCGCGCCTGTCTTTGAGGAAGGTGGCGCCCACGCCCGGGTGTCATCCCCGGTTCCGGGCCGCTCCACTTTGATGACCCGGGCACCGAGATCAGCCAGGGTCATGGTCGCGAGCGGACCGGCAAGCACGCGTGAGAAGTCGGCGACGACAATCCCATCAAGTGGCGCGCCCGATTCCGCCCCCCACCTCATGGCTGACCCCGCACGGTCCACCGTCCCCGGTAAATCATGACAATACCGACCGAATGGATGCCTCCAGCACCGCAAGGCCCTCGCCAAGGACGTCGGCTTCGATTCCGAGCGGAGGGAGCAGCCTGATGATATTTCCGTTGGTTCCGCAGGTAAGAGTCAGGACACCATGGGCGTTGGCTGCCTTCGCTGCTGTGGTGGCGAGGTCTTTGCGTGGTCCGGAGGCGTCGCTGAACTCGATCGCCATCATCGCACCCCTGCCGCGAACGTCTGCGACGCCGTCCAGTGCGACGAGTGGTTCCAGACGGTGACGCACCGCGGCTTCGATGGCAACGGCGTTCTCCAAAAGGGTGCCGTCTTCTAGAATTTCGAACACGGCCAGAGCGGCCTCACAGGCTACGGGGTTGCCAGCATAGGTTCCGCCAAGGCCGCCGGTGTGGACAGCGTTCATAAGCTCGGCACGGCCGGTAGCGGCCGAAAGCGGCAGGCCGCCGCCGAGGGCCTTAGCGGTCAGTGTGATGTCACCGGCGATTCCGTCGTGCTCGGACGCGAACAGCGTTCCGGTCCGGCCCATGCCGGCCTGGATCTCATCGATAACCAGCACGATGCCGTGGCGGGTAGCGATTTCACGAAGGCCTTTGAGGAATCCGGGGGCCTGGACAATGAACCCGCCCTCGCCCTGGATCGGTTCGATGACCATGGCCGCGAAGGTTTCCGCGCCGTGTTCGGTGAGAAGCGCCTCGATCTGCTCAAGCGCCTCCCCCGGTCCGTCAGGAGAGGTGTGGGCGGGGGCGGTCGGTCCGCGGAAAACAGAGCCCGGCAAGGGTCCAAAGTTGAGTCGGTACGGGTTTTCCTTTGCCGTCATCGCCATCGTGAGCTGCGTGCGGCCGTGGTATGCCTCGTCGAAGACGAGAATGTTGGGGCGGCGAGTGGCGGCCCTGGCGACTTTGATCGCGTTTTCAACTGCCTCCGCACCGGTGGTGAACAGTGCGGTCCGCTTCTCGAAGTCGCCAGGGGTGTGCTCATTGAGCCATCGGCAGACCTCGACGAAGGACGAATATTCGGTCACCATGAAGCAGGTGTGGGTGAAGCGCTCGAGCTGGGCGGCGGCGCGCTTGGCCACCTTCGGGTTTGCGGCGCCAACGCTGGTTACGGCAATGCCTGAGGCGAAGTCGATGAGATGGTTTCCGTCAACGTCTACGAGCAGCGCATCCTGCGCGTGGTCGATGAATACGGGCAGGGTGATACCAAATGCGTCGGTGACGTGCTGGCGGCGTTCGGTCTCCAGCTCACGGGAACGCGGTCCCGGGAGCTCGGTGAGCAGGCGGCGTGCTGTGGCTTTGACGCTGGCCGGATCGTTGGCCTGGTTTGCTGTGAGTTCTGATGTGACAGTCATAGGTCCTCCTCGTGTGGTGAAATCCACCATAGGGACAGTCCGACGGCGTGTCGTTGGATAATCCATCCAACGATATTCCTTGTACGGTCTCAGCGTACAAAACCGATCGCCTATGATTTACCCATGATTACCCTCGCAAGGCTTGTCGAGGCTGCAAAGCGTGACCTGGCGCCCTACTGGCCCATACCGCTCCCCCGTGTGGAACTCACTGGCGTGCATGTCTCTGAGCTGGAGGATCCCACGATGTTCCTCTATGGAGGCGAGCTTCTCCTCACCGTCGGATTGCAGCTCACCGGCCTGGATGGAGACGCACGTCAAGAGGCCGCTAAAAACTATGTGCAACGCTTGGTGAAAGGTCGCGTCGCTGCCCTGGGTCTTGGCCTGGGCTCAGGACATGCGATGGTGCCGGACGAACTGCGGGCCGCCTGCGTTGAGGCCGGCCTTCCCCTTCTGACCATTCCCCGTGAGTCCCCCTTCCTGGCCGTATCTCGCGCCTATTGGGAACTTGTCAGGCAGGGCGGCGAAGCCGAACTCACTGCTCTGTTAGGACTTCAGGTGGCGTTGACGCGGGCCGCGGCCCAGGATGACGCGGAACCGAAGATCGTACGCGAATTGTCGCGCGCCCTGGGAACCTGGGTTGCATACCTGCCTGAAGGTGACGGGACCCCATCGTCCGCCGCCAGCGGTGCTGAGTTTCCACCCGGACTGCTGGCGGAACTGACACGGGAATCTGCCATCTTGAGGAACGCCCGGCGAGGCGCCACGGGCAATATACAACTGGCATCCGGTGTTGCTTCCCTCTACCCGGTATCTGACGGTCCGGCGGCTTCGGGGTATCTTGCGTTGGGCAGAAGCGGGCAACTGGCAGCTGCCGAGCGGCACTTGTTCCTCACCGCATCCACGCTCCTGGCCGCCAGGGCAGCCGGACAGCGACACGCTGCCGCTGAGCGTCGGCGTGCCGAAGGCATGCTCGCGGCCCTGGTCCTGGAAGGACATGACGACGCAGCACGCCTCCTCGCAAAGCAGATGGATTCCGGTCCACTACCCGAAACAGCATTCGTCGCCGTCCTGCCCGATACCGAACATCTGGTCACGCAGCCCGCTCTGTCCGGTCTGGTACTCGAACGCTCCGGCGTCACATTTGTGCTGCAACCAGCGTCGAGCCCATATCCGAGGCTGCCGAAAGGTGTCCGCGGTGCATGGGGTGGCCCGATGCCTCTCCGGCGCCTCCACGAAATTGGAGCGCAAGTCGCCGAGGTCGCCGCCTCAGCGCCCGCCGGACAGCTGATACGCGTTGGTCACGGCCTCGACCTGCCAGCCGATGAGTGGGTGGATGAATTGGCGGCACGCCCCGGCCACCTCCTTGAAACGGTCCGCGCGTACCTTGCCCACCGCGGTCAATGGGAGGCTGCCGGTCGCGAACTAGGTGTACACCGGAACTCAGTGCGCTACCGAATCGCCCAGGCTAAGGAACTGTTGGGGGCTGACCTGGATGACCCCGACGTAGCAGCCCAACTCTGGCTCGCCCTCAGAGGCCGCTTCCAGACGACCAATAAAGACTAGAGCGCATACCTCGCGCACGGGACGGCTGGCCGCTCGCAGCGGATCCCCGTCCCTGATGCCAGGCGCTCTCCCTATCCGCCTCCAAACCTCCACAAAACCCAGTGGCAAAACCGTGCCCGCACGCCTTTTGACGTTTCGTACAAAGGAAAGCGCATATATCGACTTTCCGCACCGTGACGCGGGCTCCCAGCCTGCCTACTCTCAATGGACAGTCCGTCGTCGGAGGAACACTCCCCTCGGGAATGAGCACACCCGTTGCAGGAGGAACGATGATAGCACCCCACGAGCCAGCACGCATGGTGTTGCTCAGCGCCGCACGCTCCCTCCCCACAAACCTTCCCCTGCACAGCTTTACTGCACCACCTGAGAGGACAATCGTGACGATCGAAGATACGAACACCATCGCAAAGGCAACCCCCACCAGGACCATACGCGGGGCGGTACTTGAGGCCATCGGGGCAGAGCGGCCCTACGCTGACACCCGTCCCATCCATGTGGAAAACCTTGAGCTCGAAGGTCCAGGCAAGGGCGAGATCCTGGTCCGCATCGAGGCGGCCGGCGTATGCCACTCCGACCTTTCCGTCGTCAACGGGAACCGGCCGCGGCCGGTCCCGATGCTGCTCGGCCACGAGGCAGCCGGCATCGTTGAGGAACTGGGCGAGGGCGTCAATGACATCTCCTTGGGCCAGCGCGTCGTTATGACATTCCTCCCCCGCTGCGGTGAATGCGCCGGATGCAACTCCAACGGCAAGACGCCGTGCGAGCAGGGCAGCGCTTCCAATACGGAAGGAACGCTGCTGGGCGGGAACCGCAGACTCTCCCGCGAGGGCGAGCCGGTCCAACACCACCTTGGAGTCTCGGCATTCGCCACCCATGCCGTGGTCTCCCGACGTTCCGTGGTGCCGGTCGGGTCCGACGTCCCGGCGCACATCGCCGCTTTGCTCGGATGTGCCCTTCTCACCGGCGGAGGAGCCGTCCTCAATGTCGCCAAGCCGGCGCCTTCCGCCCGGGTAGCCATCGTCGGTCTCGGCGGGGTAGGCATGGCGGCACTCATTACTGCAATCGCCACCGGAGTTGAACACGTCGTCGGCGTCGATACCTTGCCGGCCAAGCTGGAAGCCGCCCGGAACCTTGGTGCCGCGGATGCCATGACCTCTGCTGATGCCCTGGAACGCGGCGAAAAGTTTGACGCCGTCATCGAAGCCGCCGGACACCCGCGCGCTCTGGAAGCGGCTATCGCACTGACAAAGCCCGGCGGCATCACTGTCACCGTGGGATTGCCGGCACCGGGCCAGTCGGTTTCCATCGACCCCCTGACCCTGACAGCAGAGGCCCGGTCAATCGTGGGCAGCTACCTCGGCTCGGCAGTCCCGGAACACGACATCCCGATCTACGAACAGCTCTGGCGATCCGGCCAGCTGGCCGTTGAAGGCCTGGTCTCAGACACTATCCCGCTCGAAGAAATCAACCGCGCCCTGGACACGCTCGACGGCGGCCACGCACTGCGCCAGATCATCACCTTTTCCTGACCACCCACATTCCAGCTCCGAAGAGAGAACATCATGACCTCCACAAATGACCACATCTACAGCGCTATCATCATCGGCGCAGGCTTCGGCGGCCTGGGCCAGGGAGCCCAGTTCGTCCAGGAAGGCATTGAGGACTTCCTGATCCTCGAGCGCGGCAACGATGTGGGAGGCGTATGGCGCGAGAACACCTATCCCGGTGCCGCATGCGACACGCAGGCCCTCGTGTACTGCTACAGCTATTTCCTGAACCTCAAGGTTTCCCGTATGTTTGCCGGCCAGGAGGAACTTCAGGGCTACCTGCGCTCCGTGGTTGAGGAGTTCGGGCTGGGCAAGCACATCCACTTCGGCCAGAACATCACCGCGTCGGAATGGGACCAGGACCGCCGCCTCTGGACCGTGCACACGGCCGACGGCTCGGAGTTCCTGACCCGTTCGGTGGTGGCTGCCTGGGGCCAGCTGAACGAACCGAACATCCCCAACTTCCCCGGCACCGAAACCTTCGAAGGCGTAGCCTTCCACTCCTCAAAGTGGCGGCACGACCTTGACCTGACCGGCAAACGCGTCGCTTCCATCGGCTCCGCTGCAACTGCCGTTCAGTACGTGCCCGAGGTTGCCAAGATCGCATCGAACCTGACCGTATTCCAGCGCTCAGCCAACTACATCCTCCCCCGTGACCAGTACATCTTCACGGAGGAAGAGAGCGCCCGCTTCCAGGAAAACCCGGACACCTACCGCCAGTTGCGCCAGGAAATCCACGAATTCCGCGAAGCCGGATTCGAACGTACCCGCCGCCACACCGCAGCTTCCGAGGAAGGAGTCGAACTGGCCCGCCAGCACCTCGAGACCCAGGTCTCGGACCCTGAACTGCGGGCCAAGCTCACCCCCGACTACGACTTCGGTTGCAAGCGCATCCTGCGGAGCGACGATTTCTACCCCGCACTGACCCGCGAGAACGTAGAGCTCGTGACAGAGGCAATCACCGAATTCACTCCCCGGGGCCTGCGCACCGCTGACGGCGTCGAGCACGAATTTGATGTCATCATCTACGCCACCGGGTTCAAGAGCCACGCCTTCATGGGATCCATGCGCGTCGCAGGGCGCGACGGAATCGGCCTCGACGAGCGGTGGGGCAACGCCCCGGAAGCCTACCTGGGCATCACCGTCGACAACTTCCCCAACCTCTTCCTGGTTTACGGCCCCAACACCAACCTCAACCACAACTCGGTCGTGTCAATGTTGGAGGCCCAGCACCGCTACATCGCCCAGGCTGTTCAGTACATCGCAGCCGGTGAATCACGGTTCCTGGAAGTAGACCGGGCGGTCGTCGAGAAGTTCAACGCACACGTTCAGGAAGAACTCCAGAAGTCCGCGTTCTCCTCCGAATGCTCCTCCTGGTACAAGAACGAGGACGGCCGCGTCATCAACAACTGGTCCGGAACTGTCGAAGAATACCGGGCCCACACCCACGACCTCCAGCTTGACGATTACCTGCAGCTGGCCGAATCCGGGCCCGCAAAGTGACAAAAACCGACCGGTTCAGCGGGAGGCCCGTAGCACCGGACGCTGCAGAGGTTCTGCAGAAATTCCGGGCCTCCGGCGGGCGCCCGTTTCACTCCTACCCTGTGAAGCAGGTACGCGAGCTCTACGAGAGCGGCTGCGCTGTTAACGGACTGAGCGGTGACCCGCTGTCGTCGGTCACAGATTTCAACGTGGAGGAATTCAGGGTTCGGGTCTATGACCCCCGCAACACCGGAGGACCCACCCCCGCCGTTCTGTTTTTCCACGGCGGGGGATGGGTCATGGGCAGCCTCTCAACTCATGACGGGTTGTGCCGTCGATTGGCCTCCCTCACCAACCTGCCCGTCATTGCGGTGGACTACCGGCTTGCCCCGGAGTATCCCTACCCGGCCGCGATTGACGACAGCCGCAGCGCGATGCGTTGGCTCTTTGATGCCGGCAACGAGCACGGCCTGGACGTGACCGAGGCTGTGCTCGTCGGTGACAGCGCGGGAGGGCAATTGGCCGCAGTCCTGGCCAATGAGAATGCCACCGCAACGGATCCCCTGCCCGTCGTTGGCCAGGTCCTCATGTACCCCATGGTGGATCTGACCATGTCCTCGCCGTCCTACAACCGCGTCACTGATGGGTTCCCCCTGGTTGCCGACACCATCGCCTGGTTCGCGGGCCACTATCTGCCAGAGGGTGTAGACCGCTCTGTACCGGATATCAGCCCCGCCATGGCTCAGCTTCCTGCAGGACTGCCGCCAACGTACGTGATCACTGTGGACAACGACCCGCTGGTTGATGAAGGCGCAAACTACGCCGCCGCACTAGCCCGGGCAGGCACGGAAGTCCTGTACCAGCACCTTCCCGGGTACGCCCATGGGCTGTTCACCTCTGCGGGACGCATTCCCCGGGGAGAACAAACAGTGGACCAGGTCGCTGCCTTTATCAGGGACCGCACTATCTGACTGAGATGGAGTACGTCCCTTCATCTGATCAATCAAAGGACGGCGATAGCCCGCCACCTAAGGGCGGGGGCTATCGCCGTCACTCACGTTCTTTAGGAATCTCATGACTACTGCCCTCGTTGATCCGACTGCTGTCCCACGCCAGCGTGAGGCCGATCTCCTCGCCTCTGTCCCCACCGGTTTGTTGATCGGAGGTCAGTGGCGGGAGGCGTCCGACGGCGGCACGTTCGATGTTCACGACCCCGCCACCGGAGAGGTGCTCGCCACCTTGGCCTCGGCCACGAGCGAAGACGCCGTCGCCGCCCTCGACGCGGCGGACGCCGTCCAGGCATCCTGGGCGCGCAGCGCGCCTCGGGAACGCGCGGAGATCCTGCGCCGTGCCTTTGACCTTGTGACCGAGCGGGCCGAGGACTTCGCGCTGCTGATGACCCTGGAGATGGGCAAGCCGCTGGCTGAATCCCGTGGCGAGGTCACCTACGGGGCGGAGTTCCTGCGTTGGTTCTCCGAAGAAACGGTCCGGGATTACGGCCGCTACCTCACCACCCCGGAAGGCAAGAACAAGATCCTGGTCCAGCACAAGCCGGTGGGACCCTGCCTGCTCATCACACCCTGGAATTTCCCGCTCGCCATGGCCACCCGGAAGGTGGCCCCGGCCATCGCCGCAGGATGCACCATGGTCCTGAAGCCGGCCAAGCTGACCCCGCTGACCTCCCAGCTTTTTGCGCAGACCATGATCGAGGCCGGCCTTCCCGCCGGCGTGCTCAACGTCGTCGCCTCCTCCAGCGCATCCGACATCTCCGGACCGCTCCTCGCCGACCCGAGGTTGCGCAAGGTCTCCTTCACCGGCTCCACCCCGGTGGGCAAGCGCCTCATGGCCGACGCCGCGCAAAATGTTCTCCGGACCTCCATGGAACTGGGCGGCAACGCGCCGTTCATTGTGTTCGAGGACGCCGACCTGGACAAGGCCGTGGAAGGTGCCATGGCTGCCAAGATGCGGAACATGGGCGAGGCCTGCACCGCGGCCAACCGGTTCCTGGTCCAGGAGTCCGTGGCACAGGAGTTCACCCGGAAGTTCGCCGCGGCCATGGGCGCGCTGAACACCGGGCGCGGCACGCAACCGGCCACCCAGGTGGGACCCCTCATCGACGCCGGCGCCCGCGAAGAGGTCCATGCGCTGGTCAGCGCCGCCATCATCGCCGGCGCCACCGCCATCACCGGCGGCGCACCAGTGGAGGGTGCCGGCTACTTCTACCAGCCCACCGTGCTGGGTGGTGTGCCCAACGACGCCGAAATCCTGCGCCAGGAAATCTTCGGTCCCGTCGCACCCGTCACCACCTTTGCCACCGAGCAGGACGCCATCCGGCTGGCCAATGCCAGCGAATACGGCCTCGCCTCCTACGTCTACAGCCGCGACTTCAACCGGCTCCTGCGCGTGGCCGAACAGATCGAATTCGGCATGGTCGGCTTCAATGCCGGCGTCATCTCCAACGCCGCCGCACCCTTCGGCGGAGTCAAACAATCCGGCCTCGGCCGCGAAGGCGGCACCGAAGGCATCGCCGAATACACCACCACCCAGTACATCGGGATCGCCGATCCATACGCCGGCAGGTAGTTGACAGGGTCCCTCATCAGCGGGAAAGCCAAATTTTAGGGCCATTTATTACCCGGCCCCGGCAGCCCCAAACCCCCTCATCCTGGGCGATCTCCCTGATCGTCAAACTCAAAAGGAATCTTGATGAAAAGCATTCTTCATCAGCAAGCTCAGGGGCGGGAACGTCAAATGGCAGCCCGACGACGGGAAGGTGCCCACGCCCCTGCCGGCCTTCCCGCAGTGCCGGGACGAGGACCCGCCCGCCTCCTCGTCCCGGCAAGCACCAGGCCCTGGAACCGGACTGCCGCCCCCCGCCTAGGGATAAATTCGGCCGGGATCACGCCCCCATGCAGCTTGGAACGCCAGGCGCTGACTACCGACACTGCTGCCCCTTATGAAAACAATGCGTCGCACTCTGCCGACCGCGCCCAAGCTCGCCCAAGAGTTGCCTTTCAGGTTTTTGACAGCGTCGACTCGCAGGACGGCTGCGAAGAGGTTTGCCACTATTGCAACGGCCCGGAAACTGACTGAGACCTGCAGACGCGGCGGCACCCGCCCTGTGGCGTTGCTAATCAACTGCCCTGTTCTCACCAGAACCCGGAACTACATTGTCCTACCCGGCTAGAAGCGATGGCAGCTGTTTCACTAGACCTCGCCCGCCTCGCATCCCGAAATTCGAGCGCACGTCGCTGAGGATTGGCCCCGACTGGTCCCCTCACAGCCCACCGCCCGCGTCAGCACCACCCAAGGCTTAGTACCAATAGCAAAGGTCTCAACGACCAAAGGAGAGGAAACCATGCAAAGGATCATTGCCGGTTTGCACGTACAGAACCCCGCAGACAAGGAAACTCAGCTTACGCTAGCGCTGCGGGCCGCTATCAAGGCAGCAAAAGCTGAAAAAACTTGCGGTGTGCTAGTCACCCGCCATCATTACGCCAAATTCACCGTCGCCCTATCTCCGACCGTGCCATATGGGCAGACGCATGAACTAGACCTGGCCCCCAGTTACCGGCCAGCAACCGGCATCTAGCAACATGAGAAAAGGGCACACGAACCTTTCCTTCCAGGTGCCCTTGGAGTACACCCCAACCTGACGTCAGGCAGCCCTCTCAAACACCGTCAGTATGGGGTCCACAAGGCCATTCCCGACACCACCGGCGAACAGTCTTGATGCCAACCTGACACTAGGTGTGCGAAACGCAGATCAACTGGAGGATGCGGGGACTACCAGGGGTCGCTGGCTACCAGGCGTCCAGATGCTGTCTGGACAATTGGGCTGGTGCGTCAATGCTTGCCGTGTGAGGCGCTGCTCGTCTGGCCCACATGCGGCAAAGGCCAGCAACTTGAAGCCGCCGGTACCGGCGCCTGGGCATGGCCGGCGGGGATTGGGCCAGACGCCGGCATAACAAACGTCCAAGGTGACGCGGCCGTCACCTGATCGGTCTGCCGACGCTGATAGCGGATATTTCGTTAGCCTGATTGAGCCACCCACGTTGATACTGCCCGGAAGCTGCTGACCGATCGGCCCCAATTGTCCAGATAGTGTCTGGACAATTGGGCCGACCGTCGGAACCTACAACCTCGCTTCGCCATACCGGCCCTGGCCGTCGCCCTAACCGGGATTCTGGACTTTGGCCGGGCTGGAATCACGGGCCCGGGACTCATTTCCGCGGTGGGGCGGTTGGCGATCGGGAAAGACCGTGACTCCGCTAAAGCAACATCAGGAATAGTCCAAAGCTCTTTGGACAATTAGGCCGGCGCCTACAGTACGTGCACGCCGTGACGGGTGTGAGTTTCCCATGGTGAGCGGATTATTGGCTGTCGTCGGTGTCAGAGCCTGGTTCCGCCCATTCCAGGGCCGCCACAACGTGCCCCTCGTTGGGGAGAGCTTGTTGTTCGGAAGCCGGGAGCTTGTCGTAGGTGTAGGCGGCGACAGCCATGGGTGAGGTGGAGCGTCCCAGGCGTACCGGACGCTGCGGTCGTTCTTGGTGCCGCAGATAAGGATGCCGATGGTTTCGTTATGGTGGCCGCGCCGAAGGGTGTCGTCGACGAGGGCGACGTAGAAGTTGAGTTTTCCGGCGTATTCGGGCTGGAACTTTCCAGTCTTCAGTTCGATGACAACGTAGCCCGTTGACCTCACTAGCGCCCCACTTGGCGGGAGATGCCCGGCATGGCTCTCCCGTCAGGGATAGCGGGAAATGTGTGCAGACAGTGTCTGCACTTTCCTGTTCCACCCGGCGGCCGATCATTTTGGTCCGGCGGTGGGAGCGGATGGTCGCGTCGGTGATCTGCTTGAGCGGAATATCGAAGAAATTGCCGGCGGGCCCGGTGGCCTGTCCTCGTCTGGCTTCCATTAAGAGTTCCCGCGATTGATTTGTAGTGTTTGGCAGAGCTGAATATTTGCGACCTACTAAGATTCCATTCTCGAATGAGGCACTGCCCACGCTGGGTATCATCCGGATTTCAGGCGCGGAACACTAGCTGCCGACCGCGGTGTTCCAACCCTCCTCGGAAACGGGGATCCACCAGTCACGGGCGTCGCCCTCACCGATGTATTGGGGCCAGCGGAAGTCCGTGGGCGCACTGAATCCGGCGGGCAGAAGCGGGGCCAGGGATCCGCGCCGGATCTTCTCGGATTCGAATTCTGTTTTTGCCGCCGCAAGGACATCCGGTTGGGTCACCAGGTCCAGCACCATGCCGGCGATCATCTTGCCTGTGGCGGTGATGGTGGGGTCGATGGTTTCCGGGATGCCGCCCATGGCGGTCATGGCCCAGCCGGGGTACGCGGTGCCCTTTCCATCCGCGGCCAGCGTGGGCCGGGCTGTGTAGAAGCGGATGGTGGGTGCGTACCAGGTCATCTCCACGTAGTCGTCGCTGGTCCAGTTCTGCTGCGTTGCCGGAATGTGGCGGCGCAGCTCCGCCTCGGCGTCCTGCGGGCTGATCAGTTCCGCCGTCGCCGGGTGGAACGGGTTCTCCATGGGCTCCACCCCGCACGAGGACTGGATTTCGCGCCCGATCTCACGGGCCCGCTCGTCCAGAACGGGTGCCCCGACGGCGGCGATGTTCTCCCACGCCAGCTGCGCCACCGTGTGGTTGGCGATGCCAGGCCGGTTGCGCGCTACCCAGCGCGAGCTGACGGTGCAGTGTGAGGCAGCCGCGGCGAGTTCGGCGTTGCGGTCCAGCACGGCGAGCACCGAATCCGCTTCGGCCAGGCTCGGGCAGCGCCAGGAGTACTGGATCTGTGCCAGCCCTGCCGGCTGGTTATCCGCCGTCGCCTGACCAGCGGTGAGGATCGCCTCGGACAGCGACCATCCGCCGGCGTGCGGCAGCATGGAATCCTGGGTGGTTTTGTTCAGCGAGAACATCGTGAAGAGTGCCGCGTCGGCGCCGGGAGCCCGTGCTGCGGAGTGCGAGGACGGGATAGGGCTGTCACCGTAGGTGTTGTTCCAGCCTTCCGGGTTGTCACAGGTGAAGGTGTAGATCTTGCTGTAGTACGAGCCGCAGTGGGTGTCCCAGCGCGCGGTGTTGCACAGCGGCATCATGTAAAAGGGGTGGTAGGAAATGATGGCGTCGAGGTTGTCGTAATAGCCGCGCAGGCCATGGACCACTTTGGAACCTTGGACTTTTTCGGCCGGCTCTCCCGTGTACACCAGGGTGCCTGGGATGCTGTGGCGCTCCATGGCGTCCTTCGCCGCGAGGAACCCGGCAAGTGTGGAGATGCCCAAGGCGGAGTGGGGGTCCGTGTGGCCCGGCGCGAACCGGGACATGCCGGTGCGGGGCTCGCGCTTGGTTGAGGCGGCCTGGCAATTGCCGGGGATGGCGTCGTATTCGGCGTAGCTCAGGATCCGGGCGCCGGGACCTGCCGGGCTGGTCCACTCGGCGTAAAAGGCCGTGGGCATGCCGGCGCTGCCTTCTTCCACGTTGAAGCCGTGTTCGCGCAGGGTTTTCACGTACCAAGCGGAGGACTCGTACTCGCGCCAGGCAGGTTCGGCGAGCTCCCAGATGTTCGTGTGCCAGGTGGAGAGCTGTTCCTTCTGCTCCTCAACCCACTCCCACGCGGTGGACTTCGGCCCGGCATTTTTGATGTCGCTCATTGCGTTCCTTCCTCAAAGTTCAAAGTTTCCAGCGTCCGCATCAGCGGACCAGCAGTTTCCGGTTCACGAATTCGTCCATGCCAAGGGGCCCCAGTTCGCGTCCCACGCCGCTGTTCTTGACCCCTCCAAAAGGCAGCGCGGCCGACGACGGCGCCAGCCGGTTGACGCTGACCATGCCAACGTCCAGCCGCTCGGCGATGCGGTCTGCCCGGTCGGCATCGGCAGTAAATACCGATGCGCCCAGACCGTACGGCGAATCGTTGGCCAGGCTGACGGCGTCGTCCTCGTCCTCAGCCCGGTAGACGACGGCGACAGGGCCGAAGAGTTCCTCGCGGTGGGCCCGCATCCCGGGCCGCACATCCGTTAGCAACGCGGGCACCACGAAGGCGTCCCCGGCGGCGGTGCTGAAGCCGCCACAATGGAGCGTGGCACCGTCGCCGACGGCGGCATCCACTTGCGCCAACAGCGTCCGGGCTGCCTCGGCCGAGGACATGGGCGCCAGTTTGCTGGACGGGTCCAGCGGATCCCCCGGCAGGTACTGGGCCAGCTTTCCGCGAAGTCCGGCGACGAACTCTTCGTACAGTGTGGCGGCCACGATGAAGCGCTTGGGCGACGTGCAGGCCTGGCCGGCGTTCTCCATCCGTGCGGCAGCGGCCAGCTCCACCACTGCATTCAGGTCTGCGGTGTCGAGGACTATGAACGCGTCCGAGCCTCCCAGTTCCAGGACGTGTTTCTTCAGACCCGCCCCCGCCAGGGCGCCCACCGCCGCGCCGGCCCGCTCGCTGCCGGTGAGCGAGACCCCCTGGATGCGGGGATCGGACACCATCACGGCCGTCTGTTCCCCGCCGGCCAATACGGTCCGGTAGGCACCGTCGGGCAGCCCGGCGTCGAGCAGAAGTTCTTCGAGAGCAAGGGCCGAACACGGGCAGGCCGGCGCCGGCTTGATGAGCATCGTGTTGCCAAGCATCAGATTCGGCGCGGCGAAGCGGGCTATCTGGTAGTACGGGTAGTTCCACGGCATGATGCCCAGCAGCACTCCCAGCGGGCGCCGCTGCATCACCGCCCCGCCGAATTCCAGATCCTCGTCGGCGAGGAATCCGGGCCCGTGATCGGCGTAGTACGCGAAAATCTCGGCGCAGAGCTCCACCTCGGACACCGCCTCGCCCAGGAGCTTCCCGGTTTCCTGCGTGGCGAGCCGGGCCAGCATCTCTTTCCGTTCAAGAAGAAGCCCGGAGGCCGCCCGCATTACGGCGGCACGCCGATCCGCCGTCGTCTGGCGCCAGTCTTCGAACGCACTTTGCGCCTTGTTCAGGGCATCCTCCAGCTCCGCTTCCGTGGCCCCGGGAAATCCCGCAAGTACCTCCCCCGTTGCCGGGTTGAGCACCCGGAACACGGTGCCGGCAGTGGTCATGGTGTTCACTGGATGCTCACGTGGATGAGGCTGGGGCCCTTCACGGCAAGTGCCCTGGTGACGGTGTCGGCCAGGTCGTCGAGGGACTCGACATTGAACGCCGTGAGGCCGAAGCCCTCGGCCAGGCGGACCCAGTCCGGCTGCGTCAGATTCACGCCGACAGGAGCCAGATCCCGGTCCTCCATGTTCTGCCGGATTTCGCCGTAGCCGCCATTGTTGATGCAGATGATGGGCAGGTCCACCTCTTGTTCCACGGCGGTGATGAATTCCTGGACGGCGAACATGAGCGCACCGTCGCCGATCAGGCCCACCACTGTCCGGTCCGGGGCGGCCACCTTGGCGCCGATCGCGGCCGGAAGCCCGTAGCCGAGCGTGGCGTAGGCCGGCGTGTACAGGAGCTGGTGCGGCTGCTGCATGGGGAAGAAGGACGTGGTGCCGAAGTAGGTGATCTGCGAGGAATCGCCGGCGATGACGGTATCCGCCGGCAGTGCTCCGGCCAGGATCTCGTTGATCCGGGCCAGCACGGGCGCCATGGAGCGGGCTTCGGTCTGCAGTTCGGCGCGCAGCGGAGCCAGGTCCGGCGCAGCTGCCGGCACGTGCCCGGCGAGTGCCGTGAGCAGCTGGGGCACCACGGCGGCCGCGTTGCCCAGGAGTTCCAGGTCCGGGCTGAGGTTGCAGTGCAGCTGGGCACGGTCGATGTCGATCCGGATGCAGCCACCCTGCGGGAGGATCTTTCCGCCCCACATTTCGGATTCGCCCAGCTTGCTGCCGATGACCAGCAGCGCATCGGAGGCGTTGCACAGGTCCTGGGCCGCGGTGAGCCGGATCTCCGAGCCGAGGGACAGCGGGTGTGCCTCCGGGATGGCGGCCTTGCCGTTGATGGTGGTGACCACGGGGGCCTGCAGGCGTTCTGCGAGCTGGAGCAGGGCGGCGCCGGTTCCCAGCGATCCGCCGCCGGCCAGGATCACCGGGTTGGAGGCGTTCCGGAGTATTTCAGCGGCGGCCGCGACGGCGTCGTCGGGAGCTTTCTTCGGGGCGCCCAGGGGGCGGGCGTCCAGGGCGGGGGGCGGCACGTCGGAGGCGGACTCCAGCAGGTCCAGTGGGATTTCGATGTGGACGGGGCGGGGCCGTCCGTGGGCGAAGAGGGCGAAGGCCTCGTGGATCAGTTCCACAGCCTCGCTGCCGCTGGAAACGCGGGTGCTCCGCCCGATCAGGGCCCGGACGGCGCCGGTGGGGTCCTTGGTTTCGTGCAGGAGTCCGATGTCCGAAAACTCGCTGCCCCGCGGTGCGCCTGGGGACAGGATGATCATGGGGCGGGATTCGCAATAGGAGGTGGCGGCGGCGGACATGGCGTTCAGCAGTCCTGGTCCGGAGGTGGTGATCACGACGCCGGGAAGCCCCTTGATCTGGCTCCAGCCGTCGGAGCCGTACCCGGCTCCCTGCTCGTGGCGGGTAGTGACCGGGCGGATGCCGAGCGGCTTCAGGTGCCGGTAGAACTCAAGGTTGTGGGTACCTGGGATGCCGAAGATCGTGTCGATCCCGTAGTTCCGCAGGGTGGTCATGACGGCGAGGCCGACGTTGTTGGTGGGGATGGTGCTGGTCACGGCTGGGTCCTTTGATTGTGGGGCGGGCGGCTAGCGCTTGTAGACGCGGGTTCCGTCCACCCAGGTCTCCATGACGTCGATGCTGCTGATTCGTTCGGATGGCGCCGCCAGCGGGTCCTCGGCGAGGATCACGAAGTCGGCGAGCTTTTGCGGTTCCAGGGAACCCAGGTCCTTCTCACGTCCCATGGCCCGCGCGCCGTTGATGGTGTGGGCGCGGAGGGCCGCGGCGGCGTCGATCTTCAGCCCGTCGGAGCCGAGCTGCACGCCCGAGCGGGTCTTGCGGGTCACGGCGGTCTGGATGGCCTCGAGGGGACGCGGATCGGCCACGGGGGCATCCGAGCTCATGGTGACGGGAACTGCCGCGGCCACGAATTCGCCCAGGGGGTTGAAGCGCTCCCCCGGGCTGCCGATTGCGTCCAGCACACCCGGGCCCCAGTTGAAGTAGTGCTGGGGCTGGTTCACCGGGAGGATGCCGAGGCCGGCCATCTCGGTGATCTGTTCGGGCGTGGGAAGGCCGCAGTGCTCAATCCGGTGGCGGTGGTCCGCCCGGGGCGAGACTACGGTGGCTTCCTTCACGGCGTCGATCACCAGCTGGATGGCCGTGGGCGACTGCGCGTGGGTGGCCGTCTGCAGTCCGGCGCTGTGAGCCCTGACCACCAGTGAACGGTATTCCGCGGGCTCGTGGTAGAGGGACCCGGTGCGGCAGGGGTCGTCGCGGTAGCCCTCCGGGAAGTACGCCGTCCAGCCGCCCAGGGTTCCGTCCGCGTAGAGCTTGATGCCGGCGAAGGACAGCAGCGAATCGCCGAAGCGGTCCACGAGCCCCAGCTGCAGGACTTCGTCCAGGAGGCTGGAGAGGAAGTAGGCGTTGATGCGGGTCACCAATTCCCCGCGCTCCACCAGGTCAAGGTAGGCCGCGAATTCGCGCTTGGTGACCTGGGCATCGCCGATCATGGTGACGCCGTGGCTGAGGAACTCGCGCTGGGCGTGGAGCAGCTGACCGCGGTGCTGTTCCTTGCTGTCCGCCAGGTGGAAGTTGGGGCCGTGATGGCCGAGCTTCACTCCGTCCTCGCCCGTGAGGATGTCGCAGGCGGCGTCGGAAAGCTCGCCGGTCAGCCCGCCCTGGGAGTCGCGGAAGAAGGTGCCGCCCGGCGGGTTGGGGGTGTCCGAGCCAATTCCGGCCGTGTCCAGGACAAATGAGTTCACGACGCCGCCATGGCCGCTGGCGTTCATGACGTAGACCTCGCGGGTGGTGGAGACCGTATCCAGTTCCTGCCGGCTCGGGTGGCGCTGCTCGGCCAGGTTGCGGTGCTCATACCCGTAGCCCCGGATCGGACCGTCGCCGGGATTCTCCGCCGCGGCCCGTGCCAGGCGTTCGAGCATGGTGGGGATGTCCGGCGCGGCGACAGGTCCGCAGTCCACCCAGGACAGCAGCTGCCCGTACATCAGCGGGTGGGCGTGCGGGTCCACGAACCCGGGAACCAGTGTGCGGCCCTGGAGGTCCACAACCTCCGGAACCGAGGTGCTGAGTTCGCGGGCCGCAGAGCGGCATTCCTCGGGAGTCCCGACGGCTGCGATGCGGTTGCCGATCACCAGCATCGCCTCTGCGACGGAGTCTTCGGCGTCGACCGTCCGGATGGGTCCGCCAACGAACAGGGTTGCCGGTGGTGCCGCGGCGGACGTTTCATGGGATGTCGGGAATGACATGGGGATGACCTTTACGTGTAGGAGTAGTGCGGTGCCGCTGCGGTCCAGCAGGCACTCAGCCCGCGGGTTCCAGTTCGAACAGCGGGGTGTCCGGGGCACCGGTGCGGGCTTGGGAGATGACGTTTTGGGCCTGGATCCTGATGTACTCGGCCAGGGTGTGGTCCGAGAGGAATCCGATATGCGGTGTCACGAGGATCCGGGGGTGGCCCATGAGCGGGTGGTCTGCCGGGGCGGGCTCGACGTCGAGCACGTCCAGGGCCGCCGCACGGATGTGTCCAGAGTCGACGGCGGCGCGGAGGGCGCCGTCGTCGATCAATTGCCCACGGCTTACATTCACCAAATAGCTGCCCGGTCGCATGGCCGCGAGGCTTTCAGTGTTGATGATGTGCCGGGTTTCCTCCGTGAGCGGCATGTGCAGGGACACGACGGCGGACTCCGCCAGCACCTCGTCCAGACTGGTCCGGCGGATGCCCGCCTTGGCCAGCGTTTCCCGGGTGGCCGGGGTATCCGGGAGGTAGGGGTCGTAGCCGATGACTTCGCCGAAGACGCCGGAGGCAAGCTCCCCGAGACGGCTGCCGATCCGGCCGAGCCCGATCAGTCCCAGCCGCTCCTGGCTGAGCCGGAACACCGTGGTTTTCGGCCGTCCGTTCCAGTCGCCTTCAGCCACACGGCCCTGGAAAAACGGGATCTCGCGGGTGATCGCCAGGGCAAGGGCCAGCGCATGGGAGGCGACTTCCTCAGTGGCCACGCCGGGAAGGTTGCTGACCCAGATCCCGCGTTCCTTGGCGGCGTCCAGGTCGACATTGTCGAATCCCATGGAAACCAGGGCGATGATCTTCAAACCCGGGATGGCGTCCATGACCTCCGCCGTCACAGGGGCGTAGCCGACCAGCAGGGCCTCGGCGTCTTTGGCCTGTTCGATGATGACGACGGGGTCCTGGCTGCCGAGATACCGGACGTTGTAGCCGTTCTCCTCCAGCAGGGCGACGCCGGCGGAATAGTCGATGTCCTCCATGTCCGTGTAGACGGCCACGGGCCGGACGGGCAGCTGCGCGCCGGTGAATGTGGCGTTAGTGGACATGGCTGAGGAACTTCCTGGTGCGCTGGTGCTGGGGGTTGTCGAAGAACTCGTCAGGCGAGGCCTGCTCCACGATCACGCCGCTGTCGAACAAGGTGACCTGGTCCGCCACCCGCCGAGCAAAACGGACCTCATGGGTTACCACGATCATGGTCATGCCGTCGTTGGCCAGCCCTTCCATGACGTCGAGGACCTCGCCCACCAGCTCGGGGTCCAGGGCCGACGTCGGCTCGTCAAAGAGCAGCACGGACGGGTTCATGACCAGGGCCCGGGCGATGGCCACGCGCTGTTGCTGGCCGCCCGAGAGCTCCGAGGGGTAGTGCCCGGCGCGGTGGGACAAACCCACCCGTTCGAGCATTGCCATGGCCCGCTCCTCAGCCTCCTTGTGCGGAACACTCTGGACCGAAGTCAGGCCGAGCATCACGTTCCGGCAGGCGCTGAGGTGGGGAAACAGGTTGAACTTCTGGAACACCATGCCGATGTCCCGCCGCTCCTTGGCGAGCTCCCGTTCAGGCAGCGGGACGGTTGTGGTGCCGCGCTCACGGACGCCTAGGCGGCGGCCGCGAAGGAGGATCTCACCGTCATTGGCCGGTTCCAGCAGCGCCATGAGGCGCAACATCGTGGACTTTCCCGAGCCCGAGGGGCCAAGGACGGCCTTCACTTGGCCCTGGTGGATGTCGAATTCAACGCCTCGGAGAACGTGCTGGTCCTGGTAGCTCTTGTGCAGGTTTCGCACCTGCAGCACGGGGTCGGCCGGCGTCCACACCGGGGCCTCCGTGGGCTGTGGCATCTGGCTCATGCGTGAACTCCTTGGCCGACCGGTTCCGGCGTGGATGGCTTCTTGGATTTTGACCGTGAGGTCCATAGGAATTTCTTCTCAACGTAGTTCTGAAGCAGGGTCAGCAGGCTCACGATGATCAGGTAGTAGACGATGGCGGCCGCGTAGTACTCGGCATAGCGGAAAGTGATGTTAACCCCCACCTGGGCCGTGGTCAGCAGTTCCTGCAGGGAAATGACGGAGGCCAGGGAGGAGAATTTCACCAGGCCGATGAACTCGTTGCCCGTCGGCGGCAGCGCGATGCGGATGGCCTGCGGCAGCACGACTTTGACCATGACCTTCGCCGGCGACATCCCCAGGGCACGTCCGGCCAGGTTCTGTCCTTCGTCGACGCTCAGCAGCGCGGAGCGGATGATTTCCGCCATGAAGGCTGCTTCCACGACGCCCAGGCCGATGAACGCGGCAATGAAGGGGGTGAACCATTCCTGGCGCAATACCGGGAACAGTTGCGGCAGTGCGTTCCAGATGATGAGCAGGACAAGCAGCGCCGGAATGGCGCGGAAGAACCAGGTGTAAAACCCCGCTGCACCCTGTGCGATGCGGCTCTGGGAAGTGCGTCCCATGGCCACGGCGAACCCGACTGCGGTGGCCAGAACCAGCGCTAGCACGGCAACCGCCACGGACAGGAAGGCACCGTAGAGATAGCTTGGGTTCACGAGTTGTTGGACGAAGATGCCGATATCGAATTCCATCGGACTCTCCTTTCGGGTGGGGCCGGGACCACGGCTCCGTGGTCCCGGCGCGGTAACTAGTGAACGTCGACGATGGCCGGATCGAGCTTGTTGTCCTTGGCGATCTGGGCGAGGGTGCCGTCCTTGCGGAGGGCCTTCAGGGCCCCGGCGAGAACGGGGGAGATCGGATCGTTCTTGCGCGTGAAGACGCCGAACGTGGTGTCCGTCTCAAAGACATCCGGCGCCAGGGCCAGCTTGCCCTCGTTCTGGGCTGCCATGTAGGACGCGGCGACATTGGTCTCGATCAGGGCATCAGATTTGCCGTTCATGACTGCGAGCACAGTTTCCGCCGTCTTCGGGTATTCGGTGAGCTTCGGCTCGTCCTTGCCGGCGGCCTTGCATTCCTCTTTCAGCTTGCTGATCCGCGCGGCGTTGGATGATGCCGTCTGTGCGGCGACGCTGCGGCCACAGAGGTCGAGGGGCTGCTTGAACTGGCCGGCCAGGGCGGGTGCTGCAAGAATCGACGGGCCGGCGTTCATGACGGGAGCGGCGTCGGCCACGGCCAGGCGTGCCTCGCTCATGTACAGGCCACCGAAAATGGCGTCGCAGCGGCGAGACTGGAGCCCCGGCATCAGCCCGTCAAAGGTGGTTACCTCGAACTTGGCCTCAAGCCCCCAGTGCTTGGCAAGCGCCCTGGCTGCGTCGGCGTCGAATCCGACGATGTTGCCGCTTGAACCGTTTGCGTAGTACTCCAGAGGCGCGTACTCGGGGTCGATGCAGAGCGTGAGCTTGCCACTCGTCGCCAACCCCTTCGGGGCCTCGGCAGCAGCCGGAACTTTTCCTTCGGAACTCGTGGACGCGGCAGCGGAACAGCCACTCAATAGCAGGGCCAGGGCGGCGGCAGCAATGGCGGCCTTCGTGAACTTGGGCATGTGCAGATCTCCAATGAACATCTGATTCGCGGATGGGTGCGAAAAGCGGGTGGAGCCGATGTGGCGATGGTCACGATACTAACCAAGTTCCATCTAAAAGCAAGCGAATCCGTCGTTGGGCGACCTCAGGACACGGTATTTGCATGATTGTGACCGGATAGCTCATCAAATCCCTTGTTCTTACGTATGTTCGTGGAATAATTGAATTCAGCGGAGGATCAACTGCGCTGACTTGCCCCAGGTGCGCCGCAACTGCGCTCAACAACAAGAGGCGTTTATTGTGAAGACCATGCATGATCTGGATAATCGGCTGATCCGACTACTGCAGGCCGACGGCCGCGCGTCATTCAGCGACCTGTCCAAGCAGCTGGGCGTGACCCGCTCCGTGGCAACGGCCAAGGTCAACGAACTCATATCTTCCGGCGAGCTGCGCATCGTCGCTGCAGTCCACCCGCGGCTGCTGGGCCTGACCGCCGTCGCGCATGTCTCCATCCAGCTCAGCGGCTCCGCCCAGCCTGCTCTGGACAAACTGCGCCAGCTGGACGGGGCCGTCTTCGCCTCGCTGACCACAGGCAGGTACGGCATCATCGCCGAACTGCGCCTGCCGACAGTGGAGCGGCTCTACGAGGATGTGGAGGCCATACGCCTCTCCGAGGGTGTGGCTGCCGTGGATGTCTTGATGTACAAAGAGGTCGTCCGCAGCCTCTTCCTCGGTAAGGAGCCGCCGGATCCGGGGCTGGAACTGGACGATGCTGACCTGCTGATCCTGGGTGAGCTTCAGATGGATGGCCGGCTGGGCTTCGAGGCGCTCGGGGAACGTATCGGGCTCTCGGCCAGTGCCGCCAGGAACCGGGTCATGCGCTTGCTGGACGCGCGCGTGATGCAGATCGGGCCAATCCGCAGCCGCTCCGGCTCCTCCCGGGCCATGGCCTTTGGATTTGGCATCTCGACGTCGGCGGGAACCGAGGAAGCCATCGCTTTCTTTTCCGCAACCCCTGGCGTGGAGTTCATCGCCAGCTGCTTCGGGCGGCATGACGTGGTGGCCACCATCGGCGTGAGTTCCCTGGATGAGATGTATGAAACCCTGGACAGAGTGCGCGCCATGGAGTCCGTGGCCAGCGTCGAGTCCTGGCTACACGTGAGGATCGTCCAGGAGCGCTATGCCAAGCCCTTGGATAAAATGCTGGCAACGCGAACCCGCGCCGAATGGCCAGCCAACTGACCAGGGCGCGTCTTCAAGGCGGACGAGATGCTTGCGACAGCTGACAAACGCCACTGAGGAGCAGCCAATTTTGGCACAGACGCCAGAGTCAAGCTGGGCTCCCCCAGCGTTATGCGCCGGCCGGACGACCCGAATCTTTGGGCGGAGTGCCAGCGAATGCCGCCAAACGACGGTCAGTCGGGCTCCGTCAGGGGCCATGGATTCGCGTTCACGATCTTGGTGACAACAATCGCCTGAATCCGTCCGGCCGGTGTCGTTCTCCCGTGGGCGCGGCCCGGGCCTTCAGGCAGGTGCTATCGTCGCGGGAGACCTTGCCCCAGTTCACGTCGACGCTTTCCACGGCCTTCGCAAAAGGCGTTCTCATGCGCCTGGTCCCGGACGATGAGGCAGGCGATTGTGAACCGCGCCGTCATGCTGACAGTCCTTTCGTAGGTCCGGCATTTCTGCAGCCAGCCGGTGGGCTCACGCATTAGGGTGGACAGCAGGTCCGGGGCAAGGTTGCCGCTGTTCTAAATGTGGGACCAGCTCCACTGGTTGCCGACCGCATCCACGGTTGAC
This sequence comes from Arthrobacter sp. P4_F11, assembly GCF_056401395.1. NCBI lineage: Bacteria > Bacillati > Actinomycetota > Actinomycetes > Micrococcales > Micrococcaceae > Arthrobacter > Arthrobacter sp. P4_F11. The sequence continues at coordinate 156,569 of NZ_JBFUJK010000004.1, read as the reverse complement.
GCCGACCAAGTAGTGGTGGATGCTGCTGGCGTCCAGCGCAATCTTCAGCGGCGTGGCGCCGGGCTGGTCCACACGATAGGTCTTCTTGCCCTGATTTGGGGGATCCGTCCAGCAGCCAGGAGATGGTGGTTCCGATCAGCCCTGCGTGACTGATCTCTTCGGCGCCGACACCCTGGAGCACATCCTTGTAGGGCTTGCGGCTGCGTCGCCGCGGAGGTTCATGCTCTGGAACAGACCTCGCCCGACCACGTAGGCCCATGCCAGGCGTTCCTACCGAGCAAGTGGGTCAGCCCGTTGAACCGCGCACCACCAGCGAGCTGTCGAGCGTCACATGCGGCTCCTCCAGCTCGAATCCTTCCATGAGCCCACGGAGTTGCTGACCCGCCTTGCGCCCAAGCGGCATGGCGGGCAGATGCACACTGGTCAGGCCGGGGTTGCTGGTTGCCGAATAAGGTAAGTCGTCGAAGCCGGCCACGGCCAACTCCTGCGGAATGCCGACACCGGCCACCCGCGCTTCCTGCAGCACGCCGTAGGCGTGCGTGTCAGTCCCGCACACGACGGCCGTGACTCCGGTGCGCTGCCACTGCGGCCACGCCCGGGCGAAGGCCTCCGCGGCCGCTCCGACATCGATCGTGGTGCTGATGATGCAGTCTGGCGCCACCGAAATCCCTCGCGCTCTGGCCTCCTCGAGGAACGCGTTGCGCCGCACATCGAAGGTGGCCGTGCCGGTCACACTGTCGATGTAGGCAGCATGCGCGTGCCCCGAATCGGCGAGGTGCGCTGCCAGCTCACGTGCGCCGCGCGCGACGTCCAGGTTTACCGAGGGGGCGTAGGCCTCCAGACCGGGTGCATCTAGCAGCACCAGGGGCCCAGCTGCGGACAGTTCTTCGAGGAAACCTGCGTTGGGGGCATCCACCAGCAGTCCGGCGGGACGGAGCGCCAGGAGCTTCCGGACGTCTTCGGCCTGCGGGAACTCGCCGGCGTCAGTTACGGACAGCAGCAGCTGGTATTCGGCGCCAAGGGACTCCCGCACTCCGGCGATCACCTTGGCGAAAAACGGGTTAGAGATATCTGGGGCCACCAGGATGACGATCGAACTCACGCCCTTGGCCAGCGAGCTTCCGATGCCGTCCACCACGTAGCCCAGCTCGGAGATGGCCTCCCGTACGCGCGAAATGTTGTCCTCGGACACCCGTCCTCTGGTTTTCCCGTTGGCGACCAGGGACACCGTGGCGGTGGAAACGCCGGCGCGCTCGGCCACCATCGCAGCCGTGACGCGCGGCGCGCGTGCGTTGCGCCGATCGAGGGTGTCCATGTATAGATCGTAGCCAACATTTCAAACTTTCAGGCATCACATGGCATCAAGCGCTTGACGTCATTTACGTTAAGCGCTTGACGTATGGCGGAGAACGATGCCAAACTTCTTGTGAATGCTTAGTGCCCTGCTCGGGCAAGGCACCCAAACCCCAGCCGCAAGCACCCAAAGAGTGCAGCATGCCGGCGGGCGCGGTTGCCCGCAAGGGCAGGCCCCAATGACGTGGAGACAACAATGCAAACCCAGCCCCTGACACCGGCACCCAGGAAGATCATTCTTGACTGCGACCCCGGACATGATGACGCAGTGGCATTGCTGCTGGCTCACGGCAACCCGGATATCGAACTGCTCGCCGTCACGACCGTCGTGGGCAACCAGACCCTCGAAAAGGTCACCCGCAACGCACTCTCCGTGGCCACGATTGCGGGCATCACAGGCGTCCCGTTCGCCGCAGGCTGCGACCGCCCGCTGGTCCGCACCATCGAAACCGCCCCCAGCATTCATGGCGAGACTGGCATGGACGGTCCCGACCAGCCCGAGTCCACCATCGAGCTGGACCCGCGCCACGCCGTTGACCTGATCATCGAAACAGTGATGGCGCATGAGCCGGGTACGGTCACTCTGGTCCCCACCGCCGGGCTGACCAACATCGCCATGGCGGCCCGCAAGGAACCGCGCATAGTGGAACGTGTCAAGGAAGTCGTCCTCATGGGTGGCGGCTACCATGTGGGCAACTGGAGTGCCGTTGCCGAATTCAACATCATCATCGACCCCGAAGCCGCACACATCGTGTTCAACGAAAAGTGGCCGGTCGTGATGGTTGGCCTCGATCTCACGCACCAGGCATTGGCTACTCCGGAGATTGTTGACCGGATCGCAGCCATCGGCACCAAGCCGGCCAGGTTCGTCATGGAACTGATGGAGTTCTTCACCAAGACGTACAAGGACGCGCAGGGATTTGACTGCCCGCCGGTCCACGATCCGTGCGCGGTTGCCTACGTCATCGACCCCACGGTGATGACCACCCGCAAGGTCCCGGTGGACATTGAGCTGCAGGGCAAGCTGACGCTCGGCATGACCGTGGCCGACTTCCGCACGCCGGCCCGGGACGACTGCCATACCTCCGTTGCAGTGGATCTTGACCATGAGAAGTTCTGGGATCTGGTCACAGATGCGATCGTCAGGATCGGAGAGCCCGGCGGCGGCGCTCCCGCCACCCTGGCGGGAGCCGTCCCCGCGATGGCCGGGGCCGTTACCGCAGGTGCCGCTGCAGGAGAGGGCAAGTAGATGACCACCTTAATCTCCAACACCAAGTCAACCACCCGCGGCAACGTCACCGCGCTCGTGGTCGCACTGCTGGCCGCCTGCGTGGCCTTTCAGCTCAACGCCTCCATGCTTAGCCCGGCCCTGGTCACTATGGGCAACGAGCTTCACACGGACCAGGCCGTCATCGGCCTGTCCCAAACATGGTTCTTCACAGCTGCGGCCTTGTTCTCGCTTTTCCTGCCGCGCCTCAGCGACATCGTGGGACGCAAGAAGATCCTTCTCGGCATGATGCTGCTGATGGCCGTCGGCTCGGTCATCGCCGCCCTGGCGCCCGACATCACGTGGCTCTTCGTGGGCCGCATCATCCAGGGCGTCAGTGGCCCGACCGTCCCCCTTTGCCTCATCATGCTCCGCTCCGCGGTCAGCAACCCGAGGAAATACGGCGCGCTCATGGGCCTCATCACGGCGGTCAATGGCGGCGTGGCCGGCGTCGACTCGTTTGTTGGTGGCTACTTTGCCGAGCACTTCGGTTTCCGCAGCATCTTCTGGCTCATGGTTGCCCTTGCTGTGGCAGCCGCGGTCCTGGTTGCCGTTCTGGCAGGTGAGAGCAAGCCGGCTGCCGGCACCACCATGGACTGGCTGGGCGTCTTCTTCATCGTGATCGCGGTGGGAGCACTCCTGACCGCACTGAACGAGGGCTCCAAGCTCGCCGCCGACTTCTCTGCTGGCACGTTGATGCTCGCCGTCGGCCTGGTCGTGGTGGCCGGCGCCGCGTTCTTCGCGTTCTGGACGGTGGAGAAACGCGCCAAGGCGCCCATGGTTGAAATCGTGCACCTTCGCCAGCGCTCCACCTGGGCACCGCTGCTCACCACCACGCTCACCATGACCGGCATTTTCGCCGTCATCAACGGCATCGTCCCGGCGTACGTTCAGGCAGCCGACCCGGGCTTCGGCGTCGGCCCTACCGAAATGTCCCTTCTCATCCTCACGCCGTACGCGCTGCTGGGTTGGATCTTCGGTCCGATCAGTGGCCGCTTGGCCCCTGTCCTGGGCTACACAAAGGTCCTGCGCATCGGCCTGCTGGGCAGCCTCGCCGCCTTGGCGATCATCGCGTTCCTCGGCCTGAACAACCTGCCGATGATGATGATCGGCACGGCCTTGCTGGGGATCATGTATGCCGGTACGGCCAACATCATGCTCAACGGGCTTGGCGTGGTTCTCTCACCGCACGGCAACCCCGGCTTCCTGCCTGGCATGAACGCCGGCGCCTTCAACCTCGGCGCCGGGCTGAGCTTCCTGGTCCTCCCAACGGTCCTCGTCGCGACGTCGTCCATGGGGGACGCCAAAGCGTCGTACATGACAGTCCTGGTCGTGGGCCTCGCCATCACCACAGCAGCCTTCGCCGCATCCCTGCTGATCCCCAAGCCCGTCGACGCCGAGGTATCCGAATGAGCACCCACGCCGGCGCACCGGCATCGAGGATCGTCGTCGTTGGTTCCCTCAACGCCGACCTCACCATCTACTGCGACCGGCTCCCCCAGCCGGGCGAGACGATCCACGGCAACGGCTTCGCCGTCAATCCGGGCGGCAAGAGCGCCAACCAGGCGGTAGCCGCCAGCAAACTAGGCGGCCAGGTCAGCCTAGTGGGCGCCGTCGGCGACGACCCCAACGGTGCACTGCTGCTCGAATCGACCGCCCGCGCCGGAGTGGACATCTCGCACGTCCGCCGCGCCGCCGATGCCGCCACCGGCGTCGCCATCATCTCGGTCGATGCCCTCGGCGAGAACAGCATCATCATCTCCGCCGGCGCCAACGGTACCCTGGCCCCGGCCGACGTTGACGCCGCCGCCGACCTTTTCGACGACGCCGCAGTGGCCTGTCTCTGCCTGGAAGTCGGCCTCGACACGGTTGCGGCCGCCGCCCAAGCCGCCCACGACGCAGGCGCAATGGTCCTGCTGAACCTCTCTCCCTACGCCGAGATACCGCAGGCCCTGGCCCGGTTGAGCGATGTGTTGCTGGTTAACGCACATGAGGCTGCCCTGTTCCTGGGGAAGGAGACCATCCCCGGTGCCGACATGGACGCCGCCGAATGGGAGCCGGTGCGCAAGCAGTTCGCCGACCGTGGATTGCAGCGGGTGCTTGTGACGCTGGGTGCCCACGGTTCCGTGGTGTTGGACTCCCAAGCCGCCGACACACAACAGATCACCCGCATTCCATCCACCAAAGTCGTGGCGGTGGACACCACCGGGGCCGGCGATGCCTTCACGGGCGCCGTGGCTGCGCGGCTGGCCGCCGGGGCATCCTTGGCAGAGGCCGCTGCGTTTGCCTCCGTGGCTGCGGCCTTGGCCGCCACGAAGAAGGGCACCCAGACCGCCTACCCGGACGCCGCCGAGGTAGGGCTCCTGCGCAGCGGCGACACCCGCAGGAGCTGATGCTCCGAGTGGTGGATGTCGAACCTCAAAGAAGGGTGCTCGCGGGCGTTGGGGCGGGTGATGTCGAAGTTCTCGCCGGCGTTGCGGCGGGGCCGCGTTCCCGGACGGGAGCCTGGGCGGCGTCGCTGGAGAAGGACTCCCAGTCCTTGAAGACGGCCTTGATGTCGTCATAGCGCGAGGCGACGTACAGGCCGATCTGGAGCGTCGTGAACAGAGCGGAGGCGGACGATCCCTTGTGGATCGGCCGCCTCCGCTCTTTAGCTTTTCAGGCTCGTTCCTCACCCCTGACTTTGCACTGTCGCATCTTCAATGTCGGAACGTGACTCCCGGGGTTCTTGAGATCAGCTTTTACCGATGCCCACGTCCTGCGCGGTGCGACCGGGAGCGATGAAACTGGCCTCCGCCAGAGTACGACCACGGGTTTCGGGTGCGAGGATTATCGAGACTACAAGGCCGACTGCCGTGGGTCCGGCTGCCATGTACATGACGCCACCGACCCCGAACTTTTCCAGCGCCCGTCCGCTGCTCCAAAGTCCATACCGGCCTTGCGCCGTCGCTGCCGTCAGCCTTCCGCACGGCGCCCGACTCACGGATGGTGTTGTTATCCAGGTCACATTGCGTCTATCGTTGTCGGGGGCCACAGCGTGGTGGCCCCGTTTTGGAGCGGAGAACTTTGTGAACGAGAAGCTGCGGGTGCTGGTCAGCGTGGACCTCGACGGCGCCAAGGCCCACGTAAGGGTCCAGGGCCACGTGACGGTCCAGAGCGTCCATGGACTGTATGACGTGGTCCAGCGCGCCACCTCGCTCGCCTCCGGACTGGCGCTGGTACTCGATGTGACCCGTGCACAGACTGACCCCGACGCCATGGGAGAGCTTCGCGCGTGCGCAAAGTCGCACCACCTGCCGGCGCACGTGGACCCGCTCCAGCGCGACTATCGGATCAGTATCCTGACGCCGGGCTACGCGGCGTCCGCGGCCCCAGCACTGGCCCTGGCAGCCTGACGCACCGCACCAACGGCCGGAACTACCCCGCCTTAGCTCAAAAACCCGGTTCCGCCAGCCTGAGTAGCCGCCCGCGCAGGGCGCGCCTCGCTAGCACGCGCCGCGAGCGTTTGGAGGGCCACTCCCCCACCGCCCGAGACTGCTGATCGCGGATATTACGTCAGCCTTGGTTGACGCAGCATCGGTTATCGGCGTGCCGAAATGACCCCAAGCATCGTTGTTTCCAGGCGAAATAGCAGCGTTGCGTCCGGGCTTAGAACTCCGGGCTACCGATACACGCCGTGTCGTTAGTGGCGGCGGAACAGCTGATCTAAAGTAGGATGCTGGGTAACTGGAGAGATGGTGCCTTCAGTCCGTCCCTAGGTGTCCGATTGTGATTACGTCAACTATTATTGGTTGACGCTTAAACTGAGTTACCGGCTTGGCTGAGCATGTTTCGGATGGATGTCGCGTATCCCCGAGGCGTTTAGGCGGAGTCAGGAGGCGCCGTGTTCTTGGCGATGGCTGCCACAGACTTAACGCGTGTCCGGTCGCCAGGCCGAGTGATGGGCAATGTCGACTAGCTTCCGTTCGCCTAAATCCGTGGACACCCAGACGAACCCGTGTTGCGGAAAGGGCCCGTCAACCGACCCGTGCCACACGTCACCGGTTTCGTGATCCAAGACAACGACTGAGTGCCCCGGCGCAAGTAACAGGAAAGCTTCGACTTCACACCTTGTAAGGGATTCCTTTGGCCCGCTTCGTCCTGCCGCGAGCTTTGCGGCCGCCTGCCGCAGCGAGCACGGATCCTGGCCGGCCGCCTGGCATGCGCCCGGCATCAAGCTGTCAGTTGTCCCGCCGGAGATACCGCCCCTATCGTGGTTCATCGGAGGACGCGCCCCAGCTTTCTCCTATCGTGCCCGGCGAGAGTTCGGCGTTGAGCCGGGCCTCGTATCGGCCGGGGGCGAGCCGCGCTACCTGGATGCCGACCCGTTCGACCATGGCCGCGGGCTTCAAGAGATCCAGTGCCCCCTCCAGGGCGGCATCCAATTCCCTTCATGTTTGAACGGCTGTGACGAGGCGGTCTGGGGCTGCTTGAATGGTCATGAATCCTTACTCTCTCGGCGGTCGGGGTCCCGGCCATCGTTGTCACCTGTTTGGCGCTTGGGTATTCAGCGCCCATCATGGAGATTTCGTCAGTCTAGGTTGACGAATGGTCCATTATCGGTCTTCAAGCAACGGGAGGGTGACTGCACTTGTGCCCAAACAGCCGGCTTCCCGGAAGCCGGCTGTTTGGGCACAATCGCGTCGGCGTGCAGGCAGGAGACGTCAGCCTGAGACGACGGCGGTCTGCTCCTGGAAGGCCGGCACGACGTGCTCGATGAAGAGCTCAAGAGAGCGCTTCTTTTCCTCGTGGGTGAGGCTGTTGTCGGACCAGACGCTGAATTCGGTGACGCCGAGGGCCTCGTACTTCCGGAGCCGTTCGATGATCTCGTCGGGGGTTCCGATCATGGCTGTTTTGCGGAGGGACTCCGGCGTGAACTCGGGGCGGTCAGCGAACTTTTCCTCGGGGCTGGGCTCCAGGAAACCGTTCTTCGGGGTGGTCTTGTTGCCGAACCAGGCATCGAAGGTCCGGTAGAACTTGTTGATGCCTTCGGCCGGGCGGCGCCAGCCTTCGGGCTCGTCTGCGGAGTGGACGTGGGTGTGGCGCAGGACCATGAGGTCCGGGCGGGGAATGCCGGGGTTCTTCTCGACAGCGGAGTCGAACTTGCGTGCCAGGTCCTCGACCTCCTCGTCCCCCTTCATCAGTGGGGTCACCATCACGTTGCAGCCATTCTCGACGGCGAACTCGTGCGAGGAGATATCGCGGGCGGCAATCCACATCGGCGGGGTCGGCTTTTGCACGGGCTTGGGGACGCTCGTCGATGTGGGGAACTGCCAGACTTCGCCGTCGTGGGCGTAGTCGCCTTCCCACAGCTTGCGCACTGCCGGAACGAGTTCGCGGAGGTGCTTGCCGCCGTCGACGGCTGACATGCCTCCCATCAGGCGGTCGAATTCGAACTGGTAGGCGCCGCGGGCCAGGCCCACTTCCATCCGCCCGTTGCTGATGACGTCCAGGAGGGCGCACTCTCCGGCGACCCGGAGCGGGTTCCAGAAGGGAGCGATGATGGTTCCCGCGCCGAGGCGGATCTTTGATGTCCGTGCTGCGAGGTAGGCGAGCTGCGGTATGGGGCTGGGTGAGATGGTGTATTCCATCGAGTGGTGCTCGCCGATCCAGACGGTGCTGAAACCGCCAGCCTCAGCCATGAGCGTGAGTTCGGTCAGGTTCTCGAAGCATTCCTGGTGCGAGACGGATTCGTCCCAGCGTTCCATATGGACAAAGAGGGAAAAGCGCATTGATAACTCCTTCGTTGGCGGCGGTCCGCCGGGGCACGGTTAGTGCTGCAGCTAGTTCGTGGCTGCGGCGTTGCGTTCGGCGATCGTCTGGTTGCCGCGGGACCAGTGTTCGTGCTCGATTTCGCGGATGATGACGGTGGTGTTTTCGGGTACAGCACCGACGGCCTTTTCCGCTGCCTGGTGGAGCTCGTTGATGAGGGAGCGGAGCTGTTCGGGGTTGCGGCCCCGGGCGATCGATACTTCGATGAGTGGCATGTGGGTTTCTTTCAGCTGCGCATGATGAATGGATCGGAGACGGGGCCTTCGTCGGTGTTGATCCAGACGCTCTTGAGGCGGGTGTATTCGTTCATGGACTCCAGTCCGTGCTCGATGCCGACTCCTGAGTTTTTGAAGCCCTGGCGCGGTGACATCGGGGACATGGCCCGGTACGTGTTGACCCACACGGTTCCGGCTTCAAGCCTGCGTGCCATCCGGTGGGCGCGTGCCAGGTTCTGGGTCCAGATTCCGGCGGCGAGTCCGTATTCGGTGTCGTTGGCCAGGCCCACCACCTCGTCCTCGGAATCGAAGGGCATGATCGCGGCGACCGGGCCGAAGATCTCTTCCCGGACAACCCGCATGGAGTTGTTCACGTCGGTCAGGACGGTGGGGGCGAAGAAGTAGCCGGGAAGGTCGGTGTCGGGGCGTTTGCCTCCTGTCCGCACCGTGGCGCCTTCGCTGACACCGAGGTCCACGTAGGAGCTGACCTTGTCCAGTTGGGCGCCGAAGGCGAGCGGGCCCAGTTCGGTGGTGGCCAGGCGCGGGTCGCCGATGATGATGGATGCTGCGCGTTCGGCGACGCGTTCGACGAGTTCGTCGTAGACGCTGCGGTGGGCGAAGACACGGCTGCCGGCGATGCAGGTCTGGCCGGCGGCGGCGAAGATTCCGGCGATGACGCCCATCGCGGCGTTGGATACGTCCGCGTCCTCGAACACGATGTTGGGGCTCTTGCCCCCGAGTTCCAGGGTGGAGCCGATAAAGCGGGAGGCCGTCTCGGCGGCGATGCGCGCCCCGGTCTGGGTCGAGCCGGTGAAGGAGATCTTGGCCAGGTCGCGGTGGCTGACCAGGGCGGCCCCGGCTTCCTGGCCGAAGCCGGTAACAACATTCACGACGCCGTCGGGGAACCCGGCCTGGGAGGCGAGTTCGGCGACCCGGAGGATGGTCCGGGAGGTGTATTCGCTGGGTTTGATGACCACGGTGTTGCCGGCCGCCAGGGCGGGGGCGAGCTTGGACGTGGTCAGCGTCAGGGGCGAGTTCCATGGTGTGATGGCCCCGACGACCCCGAGGGGTTCGCGCTGGGTGTAGTTCAGCATGGTGATCGAGTTGGTGGGGATCTGGCTGCCCTGGACCTTGTCGGCGAGACCGGCGTAGTAGTAGAGGTATTCGGGCAGGGAGGCGAGCTGGCCGCGCATCTCACGCAGGAGCTTGCCGTTATCCAGGGTTTCGAGTTCGGCGAGTTCGTCTGCGTGCTCGCCGATCAGGTCACCCAGGCGGCGGAGGAGGTGGCCGCGCCTGGTGGCCGTGAGGTCGCGCCACAGCGGGGACTCGAAGGCATCTTTGGCTGCGGCGACAGCGCGGCGGACGTCTTCCTCTGTTCCGCGTGCTGCCTGGTAGAGCACCTCGAGTGTTGCGGGGTTGGTGCTGGGGAAGTATTCGCCGCCGGCGGGAGCGGACCAGGTACCCCCGATGAAGTGGTCGTAGCGGAGTTCAATGGACATCTGAATGCTCCTTGATAAAGGCGGTCAGTGTGTGGGCGAGGTCCTGGGGACGCTCGACCGGCATCATGTGACGTGCGCCGGGGATGATGTAGTAGGTGCAGCCGGGAATGGCCGCTGCAAGCCGCGCGCTCATTTCCGGTGTTGAGCCCGGGTCAAGCTCGCCCGTCACGGCATGGGAGGGAACGCTGATCAGCGGCAGTTCGGGTGCGATTTCAGCGTCGGCGGTGGCGAAGACGCGGTAGCAGGCCAGGAAGGACTTTGGGTCGTTCCTTTGCAGCACCTCGCGCGTCGCGTGGATAAGTTCCGCCGGGACGGCGGAGTCTTCGGGGTACCAGCGGCGGATGGATGCCCCGATTGTTGCCGGAAAATCTGTTTCGGCGGAGGCCAGCCGGACCATGACGGCGGCGTGCTCCTGGGATGTGCGGGCGCACACGGATGCGACCGACACGAGGCTGGCCACCAGGTCGGGGCGGTACCGGGCCAGGTGCTGGGCGATCAGGGCTCCGAGCGAGAATCCCACCAGATGGGTGTTCGGTTCGAGTCGTTCGGCGACGTCCGCCGCGAGCTCGGCAAGCGTGATTCCTTCGGGCGCCGGTGGACGGTGTCCGTGTCCGAGTAGTTCAAGGATTTGAACGTCGTATTCGGGTTCGAGGTATTCGCGGAGGGGATTCCACATCGATCCGTCCAGTCCCACCCCGTGGATCAGTGCTACACGCTCACGGCTCACGGCGGATGGCACCTCAGTTCTTTTCGGTGGAGAAGGCTGCCAGTCGTTGCTGGGGCCGGCCCTGGGCAGCGGCGGCGAGGGCGATCACGATTTCATCGGCATGGGGTGCGTCGTTGATCCTGACCTCGATGCTCTGGTGGTGGGAGCGGATGGTCGCGTCGGTGATGTGCTTGAGCGGGATATCGAAGATGACACCGGCCGGGCCTCGCTTTTCCACTGCCGGCAGGAGCGTCGTGGCGTTGGCGGCGTCGCGGAAGTGGTTTCCGAAGGCAAGTGTGTGGATGAGTCCCGAGCCGTGCTCGATTTCGCCGTTGAGCCCGACGATGGCTGCCTTGCCGTAGGCTTCCGCCGGGGCGCCGAGGGCCTCGAGCACGCGTGGGGCGAGCAGCGCGCCGAGGTCGGAGGCGTTGGCGTCGATGCCCTCGGAGAGGTTTTCAACGAATCCCTGCCCGGTCCACGGGTTCTTGATGATGGCCGCGACGACGGCGACTCTTGCTGCCGGGCTGACTTCCCGTCCTCCTTCAGTGAGGACGTCTTCGGTGATGGTGACGATCTTACGGATGCTCATGAAACAAGTTCTCCTAGGGTGTCTGCTTTGACGATGGGGTCGGTGAGGCGGTCACCGATCCGGGGGTGTGGCCGGGGACCTGTGGAGGCTCCGAGAGCGACGACGATCTCTCCCGGGCGGGGTGCGTCACTGACGCGGGTGGTGATGGTTTGGTAGTGGGTGCGGGTGGCTGCGGCGTTCTTGTGCCACAGCGGGACGACGAGTGACGCGCCGGCGTCGCCGCGGTCATCGGCGAAGCAGATGATTGACTCGCCCTCGAAGTATTCCCGGACGAGGTTGCCGAAGAAGGGTGTGTGGATAAGCGCGGCGCCGTGCTCGATCTCGCCGTCTGTGCCCACGATCGCTGCTTTGCCGAAGGCCTGGATGGCCTCGACGCCGCCGAGGTTCTCAGCGAGCACGTCAGTGAGCTTGCGTGCCAGCACCGGCGCGAGCTGGACTACTTCCTCGCTGAGGTCATCGGTCGGCTGCCCATCCACCCACGGGTTGGTGACCACTGCTGCTGCGGTTGCGCGGACTGCCGGGACGGCCGGGGCGAGACCGTTCTCGACCAGGATTTCCTCGCTGTAGTACACAATCTTGCGGATGCCGAATCTTTGGTCGTTCATCATCGAATCTCTTCCGTCGTGGAGAAGCGCATGGCTTCCTTTCGTAAGGGGTGGTTCAACTCCGGGGGTCGGTTGCCGGGTCGCTCAGAGCCTCCCGCGAGGAGGCGTGAACGTGGTTCCTCATGGCGGATTCGGCTCCGAAGGGGTCTTTGTGTTCGATCATTTCCAGGACCGCACGGTGTTCACGGGTGGAGGCTTCAAGCCTGCCGGGATGTTCAACCGTGCGCAGGACCAGCCGCTGGTAGGCGAGCTGGTTCATGAGCCGCTCGTAGTGCTCAACGAGTTTGCGGTTATCCGAGCCGCGGACGATGGTCCAGTGAAACTCGTGGACAAGCCGGGCATAGGCGTCGGTGTCGTGTGTAAGCGAGACCATTTCGGATTCTTCAAGGTTCCGCCGCAATATAGCGAGCTCCGGAACCTCCCCACGGCGGGCCAGCAGGGAAGCGGCCAGTCCCTCCATGGATTCCTTGAGCTGGAAAAGCTCGATGATCTCCCTGCGCGTGGGCTCCCGAACGAAGGTGCCGACTTTCGGGCGGATCTCCACGAGACCTTCATGCTGAAGCTGCTTCAACGCTTCCCGGATCGGTGTCCTGCTCACGTCGAACTCCTGCGCGAGGAAGGCCTCAGGAACGACAGCTCCCGGAGGGAAGTCGCCGCTGAGGACGAGCCGGCGGATGCGATGCAGGAGTCCGTCCTGTTCCGCCACCTCATTGACTGTTGCGAGATCATCTTGCATACATGACAGCCTATGTTGCATGCATCAGAGCGTCAATAGGCGGAAGGTGAGATTCACAAAAACCCCCCACTGCCAAGGAAATTACCCCTTTTCGCCGTCCCTCTTGACCTTTGCTTGTGAGCTGGATTACCGTCATTGGTATGCAACAGACCTTGGAACCGCTCATCACATCGGCGTGGCTGGCAGCCTGGGACAAGGGCGACCTTGATGCCCTGGACCGTCTGGTAGCCCCCGGTTACACGCGCACCAGCAAGGCCACGGGCGCAACCGTTGATCTTGCCGGCCTTAAGTCAGAGATCGCAGCGGTCCGGGAAGCCTTCCCCGACCTGCGCACCACGGTCGATGACGTCGTCGAAGGGGATGGCACGGTCGCCGTCTTCTGGACCTCCACCGGCACCCACACCAACGAATACCTCGGGGTTCCCGCAACTGGACTCACCGTCCAGACCCGGGGCTCAAACATCCTCACCGTTGAAAACGGGAAGATCCTCACAGAGTCTGTGACCTGGGACGGAAGCGAACTGCTTGCCGGCCTCGGCATCAGGCCCCTGCGCGGCATCGCCACACCGGCCACCTCGGACGGCGAGGACTTCCCGGAACTGGACCCGGACCTGATGAAGTCCTTCAACCGCCAGTTCATCACCGGCGTCACGGTCGTGACCACCAAAGAAGGCGAAACCCCCAAAGGACTCGCGGCCAACTCGTACTGCTCGGTCTCCCTCGAACCACCCCTGGTGCTCGTCTGCGTCCAGAAGACCTCGAGCACCTATTCTGCTCTCTTCTCCTCCAGCCACCTCGGCATCAACATCCTCGGCACCGAACAGCTGGACACCGTCAAGGTTTTCGCCTCCAAAGCACCCAACAAGTTCACCGAACTCGACTGGCACGAAGGACCCAAGGGAAGCCCCCTGCTGGACGGTTCCGCAGCTTGCCTGGAAGCGGAAATCCAGGAACGGTTCCAGGCGAAGACCCACACGGTCTTTATCTGCCGGGTCCGCCACGCGGAAACCAGCAGCACCGCGCCGATGGTCTACAAGGCCGGTCACTTCTTCGACGGCGCTGAACTGGCCGAACTCTAAAAAGGCCGGCGCGGCTGACCACCCTCCGACAGGCACCAGCCGCGCCGACCCATTCTGCTCGCAAGCAGCGCACCATAGGTGCGCTTCCCACATTAGGACACAAAGATGAGCCCTGACACCCTCCGCGCTGCCGACGACAGCGTCGCCGAAGACCGCGGTTACCGCAACAGCCTCACCAAAATCGAGCCTTACGGCATCGAACACATCCCCGACGTCGAACGCCACGGAAAACCACGCTCCCAGTTCTTCCTCTGGTTCGCCGCGGGCATGAATTTCCCCATCGTGGTCCTGGGCTTCAGCGCCACCTACTTCGGACTGCCCTTCTGGGCCGCAGTCCTGGCCATCATCCTCGCCGGGGTAATTTCATCCGCCGGCATGGGATACCTCTCGGCCATGGGCGTCCGGCTCGGAGTTCCGCAACAGATGCAGGGCCGGGGGCCGCTTGGATTCATCGGCAACCTGTTCCCCGTGGCGTACGTGAATGTGTTCGCCGGCATCGGCTGGGCCGCCGTCACAGTGATCCTTGGCGGCAAAGCCATCGCGCTGCTGACGAATATTCCTTTCTGGATCTCATCCCTGGTTCTGATGGCCATCCAGCTCGTCGTTGCCGTCATTGGCTACAACCTCATCCACTTCCTGCAGCGCATCCTGTCCTTCGTGCTGGTAATCGGCTTCATCTTCATCACCGTGATAGCCGCCGCCAACGGACGCATCGAGAACACCTTCAACGAATCCGCCAAAGGCTTCGACGGCGTAGGCGGATGGATCATCTTCTTCGGCTGGTTCTTCTCCTTCATCGTCGCCTGGATGCCCTTCGCCTCCGACTATTCCCGATACCTTCCCAACACCCCCGGCAACCGCCGCGGCGCCGGCTGGGCCACCATGCTCGGAAACTTCATCACCCTGGTCTGGATGGGCATTCTCGGGACACTGCTCGGCTCCACGACCACCGCTACTGACAGCATCGGCGCACTCAAAGAAACCATGGGCCCCTGGGCCGCCGTCGGCCTCGGCGTCGTCGCCCTGTCCTCCTTCACCCAAAACTTCCTGAACGTGTACGGCGGCGCCATTTCCATCCAGACCATGGGTGTCCCCGTCAAACGCCACATCGGCGTCGTGTTCATCTGCGTCGCTTCCTACCTGGTGGCGCTGTGGGGACAGGAAGGCTTCAACGAAGGATTCACCGCCTTCCTGAACCTGACCGCCTATTGCATCGCCCCCTACGTCGCCGTTCTGGTGTGCGACTACCTGTTCGGAGGCCGCCGCACCGAACGCGGCCTGCGCGAACTCTTCGACAAGTCCCGCAAATTCGAATGGGGCTTCGTGGCCTGGGCCGCCGGCGTCGCACTATCCTCGCCCTTCTGGATGTCCTCCATTTACACCGGCCCCATCGCCGCCGCCATTCCCCAGATCGGCGACCTCTCCTACTACGTCGGAGCAGCCGTCGCGGCCGCCGTCTACTTCGCCACCCACCGGCGCCAGCGCCTCTCCGGCCACGAGATGCTGGACCGCACCCCCGCCGGACGGACCCTGTGACACCCGCCCCTGGCCCCGGCGCGCCCAGGCTCGTCGTCATCGACATGCAGCGAGTTTTCCAGGACGAGGGGCAATGGCAGGTTCCCCGCTACGACGAGATCGTCCCCGTTATCGAACAGCTCCAGCAAGAACTCGGATCCGGCGCCGTGTTCACCCGTTTCGTCCGCGACGAGACCGAACACGGTGCCTGGGCCGCTTACTACCAGCGATGGAACGAGATGCGGTTCCCCACCGATTCCAACGCCTGGGACATCACCATGAATGTCCCAGGCACGGCAACGGTGGTCGACGCACCGACGTTCTCCAAGTGGGGACCCCAGCTGGCAGCCCTCATCCCGGAAGGGACCGAAATGGTCCTGACCGGGGTAGCCACCGACTGCTGTGTCCTGTCCACCGCCCTTGGCGCCGTTGACGCCGGACGGTTCGTCACCGTCATCTCCGATGCCTGTGCCGCCGTCACCGATCAAGCTCAGCAGCAGACGCTGGCGCTCCTGGAACTCCTCTCACCGATATGCGAAGTGATGACCAGTGACCAGTTCCTTACCCGTACAGTGCGGAACGCCTACTCCCGCCTGTGAAAACCCGCCACACCGGAGCACCACATGATCACCCTGACACCGCATTCGACGGTCTCTGAAGACCGCAACGCCACGGCAGACCTTCCACGCGAGGTCATCGCCACCGTCGTTCAGTGGCGCGGCCGGATCGCCCTCTTCAAGCGCAGCCAGTCCGTCGGACACGAACGCGGTCTCTGGCACTGCATCACCGGGTACCTCGAGCCGAACGTCACCCCCGAACAGCAAGCCCTGACCGAACTCGAGGAAGAAGCAGGACTCACTCTAGAGGACCTCGCCGATTTTCAACGCGGAGAACAGCTCATGATTCCCGACCACAAGGGAAACCCCTGGCTGGTGCACACCTTCACTGCGACAACCACACGCCGCAGACTAACGATCAACGACGAACATGACGTCTACCGCTGGAGCGTCCCGGCCAAAATCAGCCGGTTCTCCAACCGCGTCCCCTGGCTGGACGCCGTCATCCAGGCAGCACCGCATATCTGAAAGAGGACTCACCAGTGACAGTCATCGAAGGGATCGTGGAACACGGCGACCAGCGGGGCAGACTCCTTGGTTTCCCCACCGCCAACATCCCACTCGACAACGAAGACGTCCAGGACGGCGTCTGGACAGCGATCGTGCAAATCGAATCGGACAGATGGTTCCCTGCGGCAGTATCAATCGGCCGCCGTCGGACGTTTTATGGCGAAGCCGGGCAGCGCCTGATGGAAGCCCATCTCCTCGATTTCACCGAGAACCTCTACGGCCGAAGAATCCGTGTTGAACTCGCCACCAAAATCCGGCCGCAACGCGCCTTCGACGATGTCCAGGCACTCACGGAACAGCTGAACCAAGACGTCCAAAAGGTTCACGAATGGTCCATTTCGCACTTCCCGCCATCCCCGTCGCAGACCCACCGCGAATCCAGCGGGTTGAACTCTAAGACACTGAGCTACGCATCCTAAGGAGCCGATATGGCTGACACCACGACTTTGACCATCGACCGCGAAACTTCCCTCCTCGCCTCCGTGCCCACGGGCCTGCTGATCAACGGCCAGTGGCGGGATGCGTCCGACAGGGGCACCTTCGACGTGCACGACCCCGCCACCGGTGAGGTACTGGCCACCCTCGCCTCGGCCACCAGCGACGACGCGGTCGCTGCGTTAGACGCGGCCCATGCCGCGCAGGCGTCCTGGGCGCGTACGGCACCGCGCGAACGGGCCGAGATCCTGCGCCGCGCCTTCGACTTGGTCACCGAGCGGACCGAGGACTTCGCGCTGCTGATGACCCTGGAAATGGGCAAGCCGCTGGCCGAAGCCCGCGGTGAAGTCGCCTACGGCGCCGAGTTCCTGCGCTGGTTCGCTGAAGAGACCGTCCGCGACTACGGCCGCTACCTCACCACGCCCGAGGGCAAGAACAAGATCCTGGTCCAGCACAAGCCGGTGGGACCGTGCCTGCTCATCACCCCGTGGAACTTCCCCCTGGCGATGGCCACCCGCAAGGTCGCACCCGCCATCGCCGCGGGCTGCACCATGGTCCTCAAACCGGCCAAGCTCACCCCCCTCACCGCCCAGCTCTTCGCTCAGACCATGCTCGACGCCGGCCTCCCCGCCGGGGTCCTCAACGTCGTCGCCTCTTCCTCCGCCTCCGGGATTTCCGGGCCGCTGTTGGCCGATCCGCGGCTGCGGAAGGTCTCTTTCACCGGCTCCACCCCCGTGGGCAAGCGGCTGATGGCCGACGCGGCGCAGAACGTGCTGCGCACCTCGATGGAACTCGGCGGCAACGCACCGTTCATCGTCTTCGAGGACGCCGACCTGGACAAGGCCGTCGAGGGCGCCATGTCCGCCAAAATGCGCAACATGGGCGAGGCCTGCACCGCAGCCAACCGGTTCCTGGTCCAGGAATCCGTCGCGGCGGAATTCACCGCGAAGTTCGCCGCAGCGATGGGCGCCCTGACCACCGGCCGCGGCACCGACCCCGGCACCCAGGTCGGCCCGCTCATTGACGCCGGCGCCCGCGACGACGTCCACGCGCTCGTGAGCGCCGCCGTCGGCGCCGGGGCCACCGCCGTCACGGGCGGCTCACCGGTGGAGGGGGCCGGCTACTTCTACCAGCCCACCGTGCTCACCAATGTGCCCAACGACGCCGAGATCCTGCGCCAGGAAATCTTCGGCCCCGTCGCCCCGGTCACTACGTTCACCACCGAAGAGGACGCCGTCCGGCTCGCCAACAACACCGAGTACGGCCTCGCGTCCTACATCTACAGCCGCGACTTCAACCGGCTGCTGCGCGTGGCCGAGCAGATCGAGTTCGGCATGGTCGGCTTCAACGCCGGCGTCATCTCCAACGCCGCAGCACCCTTCGGCGGCGTGAAACAGTCAGGGCTCGGCCGCGAAGGCGGCTCCGAAGGCATCGCCGAATACACCACCACCCAATACATTGGCATCAACGACCCGTACGCCAACCAGGACGTTTCTGCGTGATCATCCAACATGTGGCCCAAAACTGGTCAGCACTCGAAGCCGGCCAATCGTTCTCGTCGCCGAAAGCTCGTCCCTTAGATATCCAGCCACTGTGGACGAATTCACCGAGGATAAGACTGTCCTGTGGATAACCATCGGAAGTGCACGCCGCGCCTTCGACTATCGCGAAGGGGTCGTCGTAGTGCCTGCCTGACTTCGGCCGCACCCGTGGAACGCGCAACTTCACCGCAAATCTACGGATGCATGTCTCTGACGTCAGGTTGGGTACACCCCAACCGGACGCCAGTCTCTGCATGTGTGGATGTCAGAGTAGGGTTGCAAACCGCAGTTCTGGACACACCCCGGCGAAGGTCTTTGATTTCAATCTGACAGGTGTGTCGAATGCGCCAAACAGCAGCTCGGTGGCGTCTCCCGAAGGAAACGCTTCGGTTCACGCCAGAGACGCCACGGCTACCGCGACGGTGACTACCAGCTCCATTAAGAAGTAAGAGGGCACATGTCAACCGTAAGAACGTGAAGAGGAATCGGTATATCGACTGCCGCCCGTCCCGAAGTGGCTGCGCGAGCACTGACCATCTCATCGGGTCTCGTGTCTGTCCGATCGCCCTGGCACTTGCCGCCGAATCCGCCCACGATGGCGGCCAGTCCCAGCCCCCTCAGCACCAGGCCGCCCCGACGCGGTTCTTCGTCGCCTTGGCATTTCTGCCCAAGCGGGAGGCCGCGCTGGGTGCGTGCTCCCGCTACGTTCCGCCGGAGCACATTTCTCGACCGGCAAGGCCCCCGCGTTTGCCGCACTATTTACGATGCATGCGCCCGGGCGTAATTTCGTCCCATAGTCAGTTGAGCACTGGAGGTGCTGCTGGGATCCAAGCTCAGGTTTTCGTTCGCTCGGCAGACCACGCCCACCGCGTCAGCCGATGGCAGCAAGGAGAAGCATCCCCAGCAATGCGCCCCGGAAACATAATAGATGTTTTTACTTGAGAGGCGGAGCTCATGTCAGGGTCGATGAAGGACCTTATTGTCTTTAGGATTGAGAAGGCCGATTTCTACCTGCTCCAATCTTGGCTGGCTCATAAACTACCGGAGGTGCCAGACGTTTGGACACAACTTGAAAAGATCGGCCTCGAGGAATTACCGCGGTATCTGGCCGCTATCCAAGTGGATCATGAACGTCGCACAGTGTGGTGCGTGGCTTCCTACTCTAGCGGCCGAAATCATCCTTCCGACGCGCAACAAAAGTTGCACGACTTCTGGGCATCAGCCGACGCTGGCGTTCCGTACCTAGTTAGTTCAGATGAGGTAGGCGGGCTGTGGCCGGACTCAGGCACGTATACATTTGCTGTAGCGTCCCTTCGAGACGACCGGGGTAGCGGGGGCATTCGAGTCATCACATCATAGGGCCGGTACAATGTCATTTTAATACTATCCCTACGCGATTGAGAGTTTAGGCCGAATGGTTAGTCCTGGGGCGTAGAGGACCATAGATGGATGCCGCATGCGTATTACGCGCCCAGGTATCCGTGGCCGTCCGGCATTCGGGCTCACCATGTTCGGCTGGACTACCAGCACCGGGTTCGGCCTGTCACCTGAAGACATCCAGAATCTCGTCTACGATGCCAGCACGGCGCTCCTAAGCCTCGACAGCTTCAACGACTGCGACACGCTGACAATCACCACCGTCACGCCGGCCGCCAAGCACTCGCCCGCGCAGCCCTTCACTCCGGACCGCCCTCTTCGCTTCCGCGAGAAATGGGGGAACTGTAGAAAATGACGACAGGTTTCCCAAGCCATCAGGGAGCCTGGACGACAGAAGTTGTGGACGCATCGCGACGCGCGTTCGATTCTAGAGAACGCATGTACCCGTATATCCCAGCCAGAATAACTCCACCCCAAAAGCCTAAGTCCCCGATCTCCACTCCGAGAACTATAGCAATGGCTATAGGCGCGAGAGCATCAAGGACGTTGCGGAAGTATATTCCTAGACCTATTCCTCCAAAAGCGAGTCCGATTACTGCAGCGACGTTTGGATTAGTTCTGCGTGCCACCGGCGGAACCTTTCCCCAGATTGCTAAGCCAAGTTTTAACATGATTTGTCCTTTCTGATTAGGCTTTAATTGAGAACTCGAAGTAATTGAAACGAATGCCCCGGAAATTGCCCGCCCACGGGCAGGAATCAAGACGGTCAAGACAACAAGTCCAGCAGAGGCCGGGTCTCATCCCGGACTCGCCGATCCGCGCGCCTAGATCGCAGCCAGTAATGAAACATATTCCGGCAGAAGAGGGTATTTGCGCGTCGCTACAACCTTCTCGGGAATTCTGCTGCGCTCCTGCCTCGTGCCGCGTCCTGCAAGCTCATCGCCTCCCGCTGTGAAAAGTAGGCTCTAGCGTCAACCTTGGCTGCTCAATGTCGCCGCCAGACTCCGTCACGAGATCTGGAACTCTTGCCACGGCGCGACCCTTTCTCCAGGGCTTGGCGTCTGCGATTGGATGATGCTTGTCGGGTGCGCTGCCGCCATGTTCACTTTGAGCGTGAAATCGGTGCGGGCGATGAGAGATTGAGCCTGTTCCAAGGTCTTCCCGGCCAGGTTAGGTGCCACGGTCCATGCGTGAGCTGTGGCGGCGTTCATCATGTCCCGTCGGGCGTCGGTCGCGTTCGCGGAGGCGAAATAAAATCCCGCTGCCGCGGAGGCCAACGAAACAATCGGACCGATTAGTGTCTTTTGTAAATCGGCATTGCTTGAAATAAGTGAAGCAACAGCAATGGTGACCAGCGTGCCGACCAGTAACACTGCCAGAATCGGTCGTGTCAGGGACGTCGCATTTTCGTGTGTATTATGTTGCCTGAACTTGAAGACCACAATCGAGGTCAGACTGGTAAAAACCAGAGATATGACAAACCAGAGTAGGGCGCTGGGAACCACATCAGGGAAGCCTAATGAATTATCCGCCACTCCTTCACCGGTCATCATCTGGGTAAGCTGAATTTCCGCCATGGAAGCGGAGAAGTACTTTTCCATAAGAACTCACTTTCAAAATATACGGGCAGGGCTGTGTTTCGGTTACCGCGTTTCCGCAGTTTGGTCCCACTAGATTCTCTTAATGGAGAAAGTGGCGTGACCTGATCGCTGACGCCTTCTTGTAGCAGCTGGGAGCTGCCCACCAGCAACGAGCCGGCGCTCCGCCGGAGCGCACGATTCGGGCCGGACCATTCAGTTCGCTATTGCCCGGTGGGGCCTTCCCTCAGCCTGCCCCGGCAGTAGGGGCAGGCTGAGGAATTTCACCATGACGACGCGGAGTGTGTTTCACGCGAGCCTCGGCCAGCGACTCGGCGATGCATTCCGGGCTAAGTTTTCATTAGCTGGCCAAGGACGTCCTTGATCTCTTGGGCGATGTCGCCTGCAGCCTTAATGCCGTCGATTAGTGCGTTCCTTAGATCACGGTATGACGGTGTGTCTGCCTGGTACACATCGATTCGGGCTGCATAGCGTCCAACTACCTCGGGGAAGTCGTCGCGGAATGTTTCCTGCCCATACGAGGCGCAACTTGGGTCGGGGACGGAGCACCGTGTCGCCGCCGCGAACTCATTTGAGACCCAAATGGCGTGACCGCCCTCGTCCACGACGAGGAGGAGCACCTTTCCACGCAGGCCTCCGGTCCAGTTGTCGTTTTTGGTATAGACAGAACTCACAGATTGACCAGAGCGGTATAGGGTGCCGACGGTACTCATGGTCTTGCCGTAACCGACGTTCTCATTGAGCTTGCTGATGGGAACCACGGCTCCAGGGGAGTAGATCGTGTTCGACGACCAGACTGCCTTCCCGTCTGGGCGGTAAATGATGAGGTTGCGATCATCCCTTAGGACAAGCCGGGAACCACCGTTTCCCTCCGTGTGTGTGGCCCATACCGGAACGCCACTGGGGGTGAGCAAAACCAGGTTGCCGTCGGCCTGCATGACGGCACGGTCCGGGCGATGATCCAAAGGCAACTGCCAGGTCCCGGTGTCCCAAACAGCCTGGTTCCCGTATGCGTAGAGGACCAGATTGCCGTCCCCTTGCATGACGAGGGTGTACTTGCCGTTGTTGGATGCAACGGAAGAATTCACCGACAGGGTAACGCCTGAGTTTAGAGATTCCACTCTCTTTACCTTTCTCGAATATGTGGAGCACGGTCTTGGTAGCCCCACCCATCGAGTTTGTTTCCCGGCAGCAGTTTCGACATCCGCAATTCGACATATCCGATGGGTTTGAAACCTTTAGATCGCACGTCCCCGCGGCACAGGGCAAGGGCCAGGTTCATCGCGTCCTTAGGTTAAGGCAGCAAGGCGGAACCGCTATCAGCCAGGTCCGGCCCGCGCACTGGCCTCGGATGTAGTCCCCGAATGACATGACAGATGCCCGCCCTTCTGGGGTCAGGCGCCGGTCCAGCAAGCTTCTGGAAGGCCGCGCCCAGTCTCTTTATCTCCGATCTCATCGGATGACCTTCAGTGTCACAACGGAAGGAATCCGTCGGCTCCAGATGGGACTGAGTTCGAGCACGGCAGTACCTGGGCCGCCCGCCAGAGGCGCCACAGGGGCGTCAAGGGCGACCGATGGGCTAAATCTTTCGACCAGGCTGAATACGTCAAATGACAGACGTCAAATTCTGGACCTGCGAACAGACTCGATATATCGGGCATCCAGCAGGGAGCCTGACAAATACACCGAAAGAGAATGGAATAATGTCGAACGTTACTTACAACGGGATTTATCTTCGTATAGAACTCGACCACGAAGAAACCGTTAAATTCACAGACGCCCTTACAAGTGGCGACGTAGGTGTGATCACCACGTTCTTGGCAGCCATCGGAGTCTCAGCCACGGTGGCGCCTATCGTCGCAGCCGCGGTGGCAGTACATCTCGCGTGGGAGATCCCGGCCACCAAAGCCGCCGACAAGGGCAATGGCGTCTTCTTGACCGCATATGGGTTTCCTCTCAACCCGGCCGCGTTCATCCCAACGACGAGGTATCCGACTCCGCAAAACGACACTTGGTTCTCGTCCGATGATGCGGTTATCGGGTCCTCCGAGGGTGACGTCATCGAAACCCACATCGATCACGGGGTCGTCGCCCCCGACGCCGTGACCTTCCGGCTGAACAACCAAAGCCCGGAAGGTTGGGACAAACGGATGATTCTGCGCGATGGGAACGGAGCCGAATACCGTATTGAGGCCAAAGCATACGCGTCCGCCGAAAACAGCATCTACGTCAACGAAGCCGCCAACGACGCGCCCCTCACATTCTGGAAGCCAAAAATGCTTGGAATCTGGACGGGAATCTTCTCCGTCCAAGGCATCCGTCACGTTTCTGGCGGTTCCCGGGTGACATTCACCTGGGTAAAAGACTGAGCGGTGCCCCGTCCAGGTGCAACTCGAAGAGAGCCCGGGTCATCCAATGGCCCGGGACCTCAAAGAATCTCCTTCAGGCATAGGAGTGCTAAAGTTCGCGCCCTTCCCTAGACGCAAAGCGGGAGCAGTTGACCCCAGCATCACCACCTCGCCAAGGGCGCCGACGTCCGAGTCCGCGCACCACTCCCACACTCAACATCGAAAGGAATCGATCCATGCAACCCGTACCAGCCACCTTTCGCGTCACTCAGGAATTTGGAGGAGGGGCGACGGCAGGCATCGCACCCAACCCGAACCCGAACAGCGGAATCGCCTACCTCGTCCACCTCTACGGCAACTACCAGCCCCTTGGACACGCCGGACGTGACATAGCCTGCCCAATCGGAACCCCCGTAGGCGCGATGGCCGCCGGCACGGTGCTTTGGGCAGACTGGGCCACAAAGCTCCCGGGTGACAACTCATGGAAAGGGTGGGCCTCCCGCTGGTTCCTCTACAAAAGGTTCCCCGGCATCTGCACAGTCATCAAGCACCCGTGGGGTATAGGCGTCTACGCGCACCTGTCCAACAACAACATGGCCCCCGCAGGGACCAAGGTTACGGTGGGGCAGACGATCGGGCTGTCTGGCAATACCAAAGCCATCGGTCCCGCCGAATATGTAGGCGCTCACCTTCACGTAGAGGCACTCGTGGATCTTAGTTATTCCAACAGCAACGGCCTGATCTACGGGCGAACCGACCCGGCCAAATTTTTCTAGGACAATTTCGCTCGCAAGATGCCACCGCAACAAGCCAAGAAAGGATAGGCAAATGACACGGGAAGAAGCCTTCGCACGTTGCACCCTGGACTCGTACGTAGAGTTCTATGGCGGCCGATGGCTCATCGTGCCGCTCGCCCAAGTGGAGCAGCCGCAGTTTTTCGTCTGCTCACCCCAGACGTCCAGCACTGACTAACCCCTGGCCCGGACGACAACTCGAGCCGGCAGGCGCCCTTCCCATCGGCACGCGCCACCTGCGAATAGCTTTACAATCCTCGGCATGGCGGTCTTGGCCCGACGCGCCCGGAACTGTCTGAGTATCGGATCCATGGTTGGCCTGACACCGGGCGCTGCCTCGCGGGGAGGGACTGATCAAGAGCGGAACCGTGGATCCCAGTGGCGACTGATGTGGATCAGCAGGAGTTAGCGCAGCAGCTCCTAGCCGGCGGCCGAGACGGGGCGCCTGACGGTAATGATGGTCCGGGACGGATTCGCTGGCCTCTTCGGCTCGTTGACCTGCCTGCTCGCCGTTTGGCTTCGATGGCCACGGCGACGAGCCGTCCCGGGATCTGGTGATCGCCGAACAGCGATTCGTGGTCACAGCGGCGCGAACCGCAGCGGGCGCCCACTGGTGCCCGCTGCGGATACTAATTTACGATAGTCGGAGTGGGGTTGTTCTGACTCTCGGAGTTGGAGACCTCGCGTCGCAGCACAATGGACCGTACCACTAGAGGTCGTCCAATTATGATCTTTGGTAGGAGTTCTGAGCTCGCTCAGTTATCCACCCAACTTGACCTCGCTCGCAGCGGCTCAGGGCAGATGGTGCTTGTGTCCGGCCCGGCCGGGATTGGTAAGACCAATCTTCTGGAGTGGGTAGGTCGGTCTTGGGATTCCAGTGGTGGCGTCACGCTGCTGGGTCGAAGCCCCGCTCTCCTCGGCCATGAGCTGCCCTATCTGCCGTGGGCGCAGGCGCTTGAGACCCCAAGGGGCGCCTTGAGCTCCGGAGCTCTTGAATATCTGCGTCAGGCCGCCGGCTATCTGAAAAGCGATGTACCAGGAGGTCCTCGCTCCCAGGCTGCGGCGTTCTGGCAGTCCTTGGTTCGAAGCGCGGACGAAGTACCCTTGCTGATTATCCTGGACGACCTCCAGTGGACTGACGATTCCTCCCTTGGCCTGCTTGCATCGGGCATTGCGGAACTACCCCGAGCGTCCATATTTTTAGCCTGCGCGTTTCGCGTATCCCCGGAAATGAACCAATCCCTCCGTTATCTTTGGCCTGAATGGGAGCGTCTGGAACTGTGCCATCATGCCCGCCTTTCAGCCCTTGAAGACGGGGCTGTCGTCCAGTTGCTGACCACAGCGGGTTATGAGGGCAAGATCGAAGAAGCACTTACGAGGGCGGGTGGCAATCCCTACTATGCCCTCACACTGGCACGTGCCGCGGATGATGCTCGCGCCGCACTTCCTGTCGGCCTGCTTGACTTCCTTTCGTCCCAGTTTCTTCTCGCCGGGGATGACATTCGGGACCTTGCACGCATAGTGGCCCTGGCCGGAGGCAACATAGAGGCGCGCGTTTTGGCTCGAGCCTTTGGAAGCGACGCGGTGTCATCCGAAAGACAGATAATCAAAGCTGTCGATCAAAACATTCTGGGTTTTGACGTTTCGACCGACGCTGTAACGCTCGCCCACGATCTGATTGGTGAGGCTGCCACCCATCTATTGGGTCCAGAGGCGCGGACAAGCATCCACCGCGCGCTGGCGGTTGCGTACGAGGCGGCCACTGGGGTGTCTTTCCGCGTACCCAAGATGGCTAGACACTGGAGAGAAGCGGGCGAGGCAGCGCGCGCCTTCGATGCCTATCTCATAGCAGCTGAGGAAGCGTTCTCCAGCGGTGCGTACAAGGAACAGTGGCACCATCTCGAGCAGGCGATGTTTCTCAGTGAAAAATCGGATCCGGAATCAGACGAGCGTCACAAGTGGAAGTGTCATTTGCCAGTAGCCGCAGAGGCCGCGTACCGCGCTGGGAATGCTGTGATGGCGGCGCGGTTGGCTCAAGTGGCGTTGACCTCGACGAAGCTCGAGGTCGCTGACGAGTTGGATCTGGCTGAAAGACTTGTCCAGTACCTACGATGGGCAGGCGATGGCAAGGCAGCCGTGGAGTGTGCGCGGCTGACGGCCCGGCGGGCTGGCTCCGTTGAGGAAATCGATCCACTCCGAAAAGCCGAAATAATCGCCACTTTCGCGGGGGCACTAGTGGGTTCAGGACAAGCAGAACAAGCCGCGGAAGCTGCCAGCCAAGTCTTATCCCTGTGCACCGATGAGTCTGCGGACCGCGCCGCACTGATCCGGGCAAATGCACTCACAACAATTGGGATAGCCCGTGCCCTGGCGGGTCGGATAGATGAGGGCATTGACATACTTGACGAGGCATTGCAGCTGGCACGGCAACATGATGCTGGCGAAAACTTGCTCCGTACCCTGAATAATCGCTCTTTCGTGCTTCAAGAAGCAGGGCGCTACGACGCGGCCGCGGGAAATGCATTGGAGGGCTACCTGCTTGCAGAGGAACTTCATCTGGACCTCGGTGTAAACGGCCTCTGCCTTAGCAACCTCGTGAGCTGTCTAGAGTGGCTCGGACGCTGGGACGAAGCGATGATGTGGGTAGACAGGGGACTCAAGGACGCTGTCGGGCCTGAGATCAAAGCCGGCCTTCACGGCACCGCCGCGCTCATACTTGCGTACCGCGCCGAGCCAGCTCAGGCTCAGGCCTCGATGAAAACTGCCTTGAAGGAAATCAAGAACTCCATACTCCCAGGGGTCAGATTTCAACTGACAGCCATGGCTGCCGATGTCGCCTTGGCATCAGGCCAGTACGTGACGGCGCTCAACACCACCGTTCAGGCCTTTGAGTCCCTCTCTGATCATGAGGAGCCGCGCGATGTCCTATATATGGCAACACTGGGCCTTCTTGCTTCGTCCAGCGCCAGGGCGTTTCTTTCCCCCTTAGCTGTTGACGAAAAGGTCAGGTTGTTAGGTGCCGCCGGGTTGGAAGCAACTGCGGACGAATCGGGCGTTGTTCAGCAGGCATGGGCGATAACCTTCAGCGCCGCGTTCACCGCGGTGTCGGGATCACATCCCACGGTGCAATGGTTGGACGCAGCGCAACGCTGGGAAGACCTTAGCAACCCGTTGTGGGCTATTAGATGCCTTATGGCGGCAGGGAGTGCCGACCTGCACAGGAACCGTCGACGCGCGACCAAGTCGCTTTCACGGGCAAGATCTCAAGCCATCGCTCTAGGCGCCCGCCCTCTCGTCCGGGACATTGAAGCACAGGCTCTAAGCAACAACCTGATTTTGGCGGAACAGGAGGCGCCCAGCAAAAAACCATCGCTTCCGTGGGGGCTCACGATACGGGAACAAGAAGTGCTGGAGTTACTCATCCACGGCGCCTCTAACCGCATTATTGGCCGCGAACTCCTAATTACTGAGCGTACAGCCGGCGTGCATGTGTCGCATATTCTGACCAAGCTTCAGGTTAGGACGCGTTCTGAAGCGGCCGCCTTGGCATTCAGGACGCGGATGAGTGAATTGGCCGAGTAGTAAAACCTGCGTACACATCTCTAGTGATACGTGATGACCCGGATGCCCCGCGTTGTGTCGTCATCTTTCAACTCCGCTAAAGCGACGGTATGACTGCCTGAGTCAACTGCGGGCCAACGGTCGTCGGCTATGGGGCCCAGAGCACCTGCGCCGACCGGTGACCATAATCTGGCCAAGGACGTCTGAATCTCGTCGGACGAAAGTCTCGTTCCTTTATGGGAAAGTAGATACCATTTGGTTTTACGTTCAAGATCATGACCAACTTGCATAACGGCTAGATACTGCGGCAAGTCATCCTCCTTGAGGCCGACCTTCTCGAGCTCAGCCCAAATGTTTGGATCTGTCTGCAGCAGCCAAGTCTGCAGTGAGGAAAAATCATCCTTCTCAATCCTGTAGATGGTCAGACCCTCCGACGACCAAGCCATGAGTTTAGCCTCCTAAACTGAAGATTCACCAGGTTCCGCCCCTTTTCCGCTATGGTCTCGACAGAGCCCTGGGTACAAAGACCTAGGTAGGAACAGCCCGCTCGCATCAAAGTTTGGGCGAGTAAATGAGCACTGTCCACTTTGCGCTTCTAGATGGAATTTATGTGATTCTCAACTTTTCGGTGCCATGGGCAACGTCCGTCATGATCGGGAACCTCGATGGCCAAAATGATAGCCATCTTGATGTTTGATTTCAAGAAAAAAATGTGCACGGGCCTGGGTGCGCGCAATCTGGGCACGGAAGACCGCTCCCATCCACGATGCCTGCAGATGGAAGCAGCCGCCGCATGGTCAACGAGCAGTACAACGGCCTCCACTGGGGAACGGGATGGTTGCCGTTGTTCAACTGATCCACGCCTTCATAGACGACCTAACGTTGAGAAGGAATCGTGGCTGAGCTCCTTCTTTGCAGCTGAAGGAGAGTTCCGGCACGCTGAAACAGTCGGCAAGCCGATCTGGGAGACGAGAAGGGAATCAGGCGCGGTGTCCCGCAGCGGCTCCGCCCGGATTTCACTCCGTACTGCGCGAGAGGCAGCAGCTGGGGCTGGAAGGCATTCTGTATGCCAGTACTCCGTTGCGTCCCATCCGGATGTCGGGGACTCTGAGTTTGCCTTACTTCCGGTCTTCCCAAGATGCTGTTTCTCTCAACTCAGCGTCGACAGCCAGACTAAGCCGGTCCACCCCTTGCATGGCGTCGGCCGCCCTGACCAGGGTCAAGTGTGAGAAGGCTTGGGGAAAGTTGCCGGCCATCCTACTTTCGTTCGTTGCGTACTCTTCGCTCAGCAGACCGAGGTCGCTGGCAAACCCCACTAGCTTGTCCATAAGCATCTTTGCCTCGGCCCGTCGGCCCGAACGCGCATACTGTTCCACCAGCCAGAAAGAGCAAGCGAGGAATGGGTGTTCACCGGGTTCCAGCCCGTCAACGCCACTTTCGGTCCGGTAGCGCAGCAGAAGCCCGTCCTCGGTTAGAAGTTCCTGTTCCAACCGTGCGACCGTGCCGGACATGTGTTTGTCGTTATAGGGCAGAAAACCGACCTGTGGAATGACCAGTAGCGCGGCGTCTGTTTGAGTTCCGCCGTAGGTCTGTGCAAAAGAGCCAGTACTGCTGTTAAACCCTTCGCGCATGATCTCGGCACGCAAACTGTCGCGGAGTTGCTCCCACGACTCAACGTCGCCGGGCAATCCGTGCATACGCACAGCCCGGACTCCACTGTTGAAGGCAGCCCACATCATCACCCGGGAGTGGGTAAAGTATTGCGCCTCGCCGCGCATCTCCCAGAGGCCGAAGTCCTTGTCATCGAGGTGTTTCTCGACGAATCCCAAGAGTGCCTGCTGAAGTGCCCAGGAGAATTGGTCTTCTTTGCCTCCAGCCATGCGCAGTCTTTCCAAGGCGATCATCACTTCGCCGACAACGTCCGCTTGGAACTGTGAAACGGCGGCATTTCCGATGCGAACAGGCTTGGAGTTTGCATAGCCAGGAAGGTGGGTGAGTTCGCGTTCCGGAAGCTCCCGCTCGCCCCCAACCCCATACATAATCTGTAATTGCTCGGGATCGCCGGCCAATGCGCGGAGGAGCCAGTTTCGCCATTGGAGCGCCTCCGTTTCATAACCGTGGGTCAACATCGATTCCAATGTAAGGGCAGCATCGCGCAGCCAGCAGTATCGGTAATCCCAGTTTCGTGGTCCACCAAAATCCTCCGGCAGAGATGTAGTAGGCGCTGCTACGATTCCGCCCGTTTCCATATGCGTAAGGGCCCGCAGTACCAACAGGGAACGTTTGACTGCGCCACCGTACGCGCCGTCGTGCCGGCAATGGCTTCCCCAACGTCTCCAATACTCGATGGTTACTTTGAGGGCGGCGTCAACGTCCGTCGGTGCCGGCAAATGGCGGTGCGACGGGAACCACGAGAATTCATAATCCACGGTCTCGCCCTCTGAAATGAGGAAATTGCCTTCGTGCCCATGCGCATGGGCTTGCGGAAGATGGGGTCCTCTAAGTGCGAAAGCATCGGGGCCGGCCATGGCCAACAGTACCGGCGAGGCGGTCGGTCCGCTGTCGCGGACTCGACTAGTCCAAGGCAAGACAGTCGAATACCCGGGCCGGATCCGAAGTTCCTGACGCATTTCTACGCTGCCGCCTAATCCTCTGACCCTGCGGATAAGGGAGGAACGGTTGTCCCCCAACGGCATGAAATCCGTAACACTGACCTTTCCGGCGGCGGTCCCCCAAATGGTTTGGAGTACAAAAGTGGAATCGATGTAGTGCCGGTCGACAACAACAGCACCTGATTCACTGGGAGCCAACAGCCAGCGACCATGCTGGTCCGCGCCTACAAGCCGGCTAAACACAGACGGAGAATCGAAGCGCGGGAAACAAAGCCAGTCTACGCTGCCCTCTCGGGAGATGAGAGGCCCCGTCTGAAGATCCGAGAGTAAGGCGTAATCCTCTATGAGTGCAGCCATGACCACACTTTTTCATACTCCGCATGGGGCCACCCGCTGCCTTGCGACCGGCCCGCTGCCGGCGCGGAATCAATAGGCGGTGGATCGAATATTCGAGGTCCGTCTGCTCTGCGAAAATTAAACATACATGATGTTACTGACCTCTCACGGAGCCAGTGAAGGCCCAAAAGGTGTGTTCGAGGCCCGAGAAGGGACCGTCTGATAAAGGGTGCGCGTGCTGCGCGCCGAGCGCGCCACCGCGATGCGGGCCCGGGTCGCCGTGATGGCCCAGGTCAAGGCGATTCTGGTAACAGCACCGGAGGCCATCCGCGCCAGGTACCGGGAATGACAAGCCCGGCCCTGATGTCCGCACTAAAGAAAACACGGCCCGCCGGTGCCCGTCCGAGCCGCTGATCAGCACCGCGACGGTGCTCAAACGGCTCACCGTCCGCTACCGGCACCTGCACGAAGAGCTGGCACTGATCGATGCCGAACTCGACGCCATCCTCACCCTCCACGCACGACCCTTCTGGATCCTGACGTCTAGCATTTACCGATATTGAAGGCTTCTACGACGTTTGAGCACCAAGGCGCCCAGCGGAGCCAGATCGGGCTGACCACGTCAAGCTTGTTGAGGCTGCCGCTGCTTCCCGGAGCCTGGAGCGGGGTTCGTCCTAGCCTTCGCACTCGATGCAGTACGAGCGGCCGCCCTTTTCGCGCGCAAGCTGGGAGCGGTGTGCCGAACCAGGAAACAGGAGTAACAGGTGAACTCATTCTGGGCTTGCGGAATGACCTGAACAATGAGTTCCTCGGCGACGAACTCGCCGCCAGGGGTCCTCACATCGTCCAGTGCGTCGGATTCGTCCAGCTCCCGGACGACGCTTGGGCATCTGGGGCGTTGGCGGACTGCAAGGCTTCGAGGGAGCGGTCCTATGATTCCTTGACGTCGGAACGTACTTCGTCATAATCGGTTGCCACTGAAGTCCTCTCCTTTCTGGCGAACTTAGCTGGCCAAACTTCAGCGCACACCGCAGAACCCCGCGGGATAGCTGGCCAGGAAGGGAGCCCGGTGGCTCCGGCGCCGCGGTCCTTCGACCTGCGGGTCCCGGGTTCAATTGCCTTCGCCCCTGAGGTTGCTCGCCTGCTTGACCATTTCCAGTATGGGCAGCGAGTCATCCGCTTCCCCAAGGAATCGCATGGAATGGCGAAGGGAACGAACGGACACGCTGGACAGGAGGTGGAAACGTGAGGGGACAACACGGCAATCCACGGCTCCGTGGGCCAAGGAACGCTGTACACCTGAGCAG
This sequence comes from Arthrobacter sp. P4_F11, assembly GCF_056401395.1. Classification (NCBI taxonomy): domain Bacteria; kingdom Bacillati; phylum Actinomycetota; class Actinomycetes; order Micrococcales; family Micrococcaceae; genus Arthrobacter; species Arthrobacter sp. P4_F11. Next base: position 124,158 of record NZ_JBFUJK010000004.1, on the reverse strand, counting down.
AAATTCCGCGCCCACAGCACTGTCTGAAGCACCCTCAGCTCACACAGCCGAGTCCAGCCCCTTGCCGGGAGGACCATCTGGCCACCATGTCGCGGGAGTCCCCTCACAGGACCCCCGCTACGAAACCAATCCGTTGACGACGAGGTTCCACTCGGGTGTGAATCAGAATTTCCCCAAGCCCAGTGGGCATTCACCGACGACGTCCGACGACGGGAATGCACGACGACGGCGCCCGGCGACTTCGCTTCCGACCCACCCTGACCCGACCATCGCCGTTGATGCCGGCCCCCAGAGGAATCGAGAACGGCCAAGCTACAGGAGCACACTCAGGAACTCATGTCGAAAGCCATCCTCCCGGACATGGACAGGTATAACCGCCCAGAAATAGTGGAGGGAGCGTCACTGATGTGCCAGGGCATCACGTGTACACGGGTGTTGACAATGTGCACGCCACATTTGGACGGACAAAAGACCGCCAAGCTCTCCCCCGGCTCACAGGAAGGAGCGAATCGAAGGAAAAATTTTCAAAGAAACTGGCCTAGGTCACGTCAACACCACAACCCCACAACCCCACGGCATGAATAGGTACAAGGCCAACCACGCCCGACGGAACGCGTCAGAAAGGAGACCCGGATGATTCCAGAACACAGCAGGCGGAGGACCCACCAGCCAGAGCCCTGAACCCGCCATCCACATAACTTCACAGGCCACCGCGGCGGCCAGGCCACAGGCCGCGACAAGCGTCAGAGGGACCCGAGCAGGGTCAATGTGCACACGTTAAAGCAAAGACCCCCTCTGACGAGGGGGAATGCTGTGCCCGAGGTGGGACTCGAACCCACACACCTTTCGATACCGCATTTTGAGTGCGGCGCGTCTGCCAATTCCGCCACTCGGGCGCGGAGTACACCGGTGTAACAATCAGCCTGCCACAGTGCTGTGAGCAACGCGATCGCTTCCAGTGCGCGAAATTACTCTACATGCAGATAGGCTGAATTCCAGAATCGCGCCAGTGACGCCGCATCGAACCAAACCGGTCCAAGTACATCGGCGGACAAAACCTATGATGGTTGAGTTCCCGCCGTACCTTTCCAAGGAGTTCCCGTGTCAGAACAGACGGAGTCAACCCCCACTTCCCAGCCGGCGCGCCGCGTTGTCGTCGCCGAGGATGAGACCCTCATCCGCCTGGACATCATCGAGATCCTGCGGGGCGAAGGCTACGACGTCGTCGGCGAGGCGGACAACGGCGAAAAGGCCGTCCAGCTTGCCGAGGAGCTCAAGCCCGACCTGGTCCTGATGGACGTCAAGATGCCGGTCATGGACGGCATCTCGGCCGCGGAGAAGATCGTCAAGGCCCGGATCGCCCCCGTGGTCCTGCTCACCGCGTTCAGCCAGAAAGAGCTCGTGGAGCGCGCCCGCGACGCCGGCGCCATGGCGTACGTGGTCAAGCCGTTCACCCCGGCGGACCTCATCCCGGCTTTGGAGATCGCGCTGTCCCGCCACGAGGAAATCAAGGCCCTCGAGAGCGAGGTCACGGACCTCCAGGAGCAGTTCGCCACCCGCAAGCTCGTGGAGCGCGCCAAGAGCCTCCTGACCACCAAGATGGGCCTGACGGAACCGGAAGCCTTCCGCTGGATCCAGAAGACCTCGATGGACCGCCGCCTCAGCATGCGCGAGGTCGCCGAAACCATCATCAACCAGGTCAACTAGCGGCCGGCGGTTCCGGCCACGCTCCGCGGCCGGAACCCGCGCACGCGCACCCAAAGCCCCAAGCACCAAGCACCAAGCACCAAGCACCAAAAAGGGAGGATCCCCGCCAGCCGGCGGGGATCCTCCCTTTTGCGTTCAAGCTATCAGAACTAGGCCTGGACCCGGTTCTTCTTCTTCTTTTCCGGCCACGGGCCGAGCTTGTCCTTGGCCACGGCGGCTTCGCCCTGGCCGCCGAAGTCGGCGAGGTCGCCCACCTTGTGGACCTTCAGCAGGTTCGTCGAGCCGGCCTTTCCGGGAGGTGAACCGGCGGCGATGACCACCAGGTCACCGTCCTCGACGACGTCGAGCTCCAGCAGGCTGCGGTCAACCTGGGCCGTCATCTCGTCGGTGTGGCCCACCATCGGGACCAGGACCGGCTGGATGCCCCACGTCAGCGCGAGCTGGTTCCAGACGTGCTCCACCGGGGTGAAGGCGAAGACCGGCCTGATGGGGCGCAGACGCGACAGGCGGCGTGCCGAGTCACCGGACTGCGTGAAGGTGCAGATGTACTTCGCTTCCAGCTGATCGGCGATCTCGACGGCGGCGCGGGTGATGGCGCCGCCGCGGGTCTTGGGCTTGGTGCCCAGCGGGGGAACGCGCTCCAGGCCGTGCTCTTCGGTGGACTCGATGATCCGGGCCATGGTCTTGACCGTCTCGATCGGGTACTTGCCCACGCTGGTCTCGCCGGAGAGCATGACCGCGTCGGCACCGTCCAGCACCGCGTTGGCGCAGTCGGAGGCCTCGGCGCGCGTCGGGCGCGGGTTCTCGATCATGGACTCGAGGACCTGGGTGGCCACGATGACCGGCTTGGCCCAGCGGCGTGCCAGTTCGATGGCGCGCTTCTGCACTATCGGCACTTCCTCGAGGGGAAGTTCCACACCGAGGTCGCCACGGGCCACCATGATGGCGTCGAAGGCGTCGATGATCTCGTGCAGCTGCTCCACGGCCTGCGGCTTCTCGATCTTGGCGATGACAGGCACGCGGCGGCCTTCCTCGTCCATGATCTCGTGCACGCGGACGATGTCCGAAGCATCCCGGACGAAGGACAGGGCAACCATGTCCACGCCGCGGCGCATGGCCCAGCGCAGATCGTCCTCGTCCTTTTCGCTCAGCGCCGGCACGTTGACGGCAACGCCGGGCAGGTTGATGCCCTTGTTGTTGGAAACCCAGCCGCCGACAATCACTTGGGCGACCACCTTGACGTCGTCGACGTCGATCGCGCGGAGGGCGACCTTGCCGTCGTCGATGAGCAGGGCATCGCCCGGGTTGACGTCCTCTGTCAGGCTCTTGAGGGTCGTGGAGCAGATGTCCTTGGTACCGGGGACGTCCTCGGTGGTGATCGTGAACGTGTCACCGACCTCCAGGAGGTGGGGACCGTCGACGAAACGTCCGAGGCGGATCTTCGGGCCCTGCAGGTCGGCCATGATGGCCACGGCCTTGCCGAGCTGTCCCGCAGCCTTGCGGACGTTCTCGTAGGTGTTGTCGTGCACGGAGTAATCGCCGTGGCTCATGTTCATGCGTGCCACGTCGACGCCGGCTTCCAGCACGGCCAGCGTGTTGTCAAAGCTTGCGATTGCCGGTCCGAAAGTGGCCACGATTTTAGCGCGTCTCATATACCTACCCTACTGGTGTGTTGCATGGATTAAGTTGAAGTGCGGATGAATCCCGGAGGTCCTGTGGGACTACAGAACGGCCATCGCACGGTCGGTCGGCGCCACAGGTGCCGGCAGAATGGTGCTGCCCATCAGGAACTTGTCCACCGCGGCCGCGCAGGCGCGCCCTTCGGCGATGGCCCAAACGATGAGCGACTGGCCGCGGCCGGCGTCGCCCGCGACGAAGATGCCTTCAGTGTTGGTCATGTAGTAACCGTCGCGTGCCACGTTGCCTCGGCCGTCAAAGTCAGCCTGGACCTGGTCGGTAATCCCGGCCGGCTCGGCGCCGGTGAAGCCCAAGGACAGGAAGACGAGGTCCGCTGGAATGATCCGCTCAGTGCCGGCCTTCGGGAGGCGCTTGCCATCGACGAATTCCGTCTCCGCAACCTTGACCCCGGTGAGTTTGCCATTTTCCCCGACGAACTCCACGGTGGAGGCGAGGTAGGTGCGTTCGCCGCCTTCCTCGTGTGCGCTGGCGACCTCGAACAAAGTGGGGAATGTCGGCCACGGCTGGTGGCCGGCCCGCTCGACGGGCGGCTGCTTGCCGATCGCCAGGGTGGTCACGGACGCGGCCTGGTGACGGTGCGCGGTGCCAAGGCAGTCGGCGCCGGTGTCGCCGCCGCCGAGGATGACCACGTGCTTGCCCGCGGCATTGATCTGGTTCTCCACGGTCTCCCCCGCCACCACCCGGTTGGCCGGCACGAGGTAATCCATGGCGTAGTGGACGCCGTCGAGGTCGCGGCCCGGGATCGGCAGGTCACGCGGGACGGTGGCCCCGGTGGCGATGACGACGGCGTCGTACCGGCGGCGCAGCTGCTCCCACGTCACGTCGGTGCCGACGGCCACCCCGGTGCGGAACCGGGTGCCTTCGGCCTTCATCTGCTCCAGCCGGCGGTCCACCTGCTCTTTTTCCATCTTGAAGTCGGGGATCCCGTAGCGCAGGAGGCCGCCGATCTTGTCGTCGCGCTCGTACACGGCCACAGTGTGGCCCACCCGGGTCAGCTGCTGGGCGACGGCGAGCCCGGCGGGGCCGGACCCGACGACGGCGACCGTCTTGCCGGTCAGTCGCGCGGGCGGCAGTGGGTTGACCCAGCCGTTCTCGAAGGCCTGGTCCACGATGGACACCTCGACCTGCTTGATGGTCACCGCGGGCTGGTTGATGCCGAGTACGCAGGACGCCTCGCAGGGGGCAGGGCACAGCCGGCCCGTGAATTCGGGGAAGTTGTTGGTGGCGTGCAGCCGCTCCATCGCTTCCTCGCCCTTGTCCCGCCAGACGAGGTCGTTCCATTCCGGAATGAGGTTGCCCAGCGGGCAGCCCTGGTGGCAGAACGGGACGCCGCAGTCCATGCAGCGGCCTGCCTGGCTCTTCAGGACACCCTTTTCCTGGGCCTCATAGACCTCTTTCCAGTCCATGATGCGGACCGGGACGGGACGGCGCGGCTGGGTTTCACGCTGACGTACTTTCAGAAATCCGCGTGGATCAGCCACCGGTCACCTCCAGGATTCGAGACCAAACTTCTTCGCCGTCGGGGTCCAGGCCCTCTTCGATGGCGTCAAGACGGGTTTGCAGGACGGCCGCGTAGTCGCGCGGCAGCACCTTGGTTATGCGGGCTGCGGTGTCATCGAAGTTCTCGAGGAGCCGTGCCGCGAGCAGCGACTCGGTTTCCTCGAGGTGCTTGACGAGCAGCCCGTGGACGATGTCACGGTCCTCGGCGTCGAGCTCGCGCAGCTGCAGCTCGCCTGACTCGAGGGCCTGCTTGTTGACGCGCTCGGTCTGCAGGTCCAGCACGTAGGCCGTGCCCCCGGACATGCCGGCGCCGAAGTTGCGTCCCGTGCGGCCGATGATGAGCGTCTGGCCGCCGGTCATGTACTCGCAGCCGTGGTCGCCGATGCCTTCGACCACAGCGGTGGCGCCGGAGTTGCGGACCAGGAAGCGTTCGCCCACCTGGCCACGCAGGAACAGCTCACCGCTTGTGGCGCCGTAACCGATCACGTTGCCGGCGATCACGTTGCGCTCGGCCGGGAACACGTTGGTGCGGTCCGGCCGGACAATGATGCGGCCGCCGGAGAGTCCCTTGCCGACGTAGTCGTTGGAGTCGCCGAACATGCGCAGCGTGATGCCGGCCGGCAGGAATGCTCCGAGCGACTGCCCCGCGGTGCCATTGAGCGTGATGTCAATGGTGTCCGTGGCCAGGACGTCGGTGCTGAAGGTCTTGGTCACGACGTGGCCGAGCATGGTGCCGACGGAGCGGTCCGTGTTGATGACGTTCACGGAGATCTTCACCGGCGTGCGGTCGCTCAGCGCTTCGGCCGCCATGGCGATCAGGCGCTGGTCGAAGTGCTTGTCGAGTTCGTGGTTCTGGCCGGTGAGGTTGCGCAGCGGCGCGTCGTTGTCGAACTCGAGCCCGTGCAGGATCGGATCCAGGTCCAGCCCTTCGGCCTTCCAGTGGTTGATCGCGTCGCGGGAGTCGAGCATCTCGGCATGGCCGATCGCCTCCTCGATGCTGCGGAAACCGAGCTCGGCGAGGATTTCGCGGACTTCCTCGGCAAGGAATTCGAAGAAGTTCACCACGAACTCGGGCTTGCCGTTGAACCGGGAGCGCAGCTCGGGGTTCTGGGTTGCGACGCCCACCGGGCACGTGTCCAGGTGGCAGACGCGCATCATGATGCAGCCGGAGACCACCAGCGGGGCGGTGGCGAAACCAAACTCCTCGCCGCCGAGCAGCGCGGCGATCACGACGTCGCGGCCGGTCTTGAGCTGGCCATCGACCTGAACCACCACACGGTCGCGCAGGCCGTTGAGCATGAGCGTCTGCTGGGTCTCGGCGAGGCCGAGTTCCCACGGGACACCGGCGTGCTTGAGCGAGTTCAGCGGCGAGGCGCCGGTACCGCCGTCGTGCCCGGAGACCAGCACGACGTCGGCCTTCGCCTTGGTGACGCCAGCCGCCACGGTGCCGATCCCGACCTCGGAGACGAGCTTGACGTGCACCCGGGCCGAGGGGTTGGCGCGCTTGGCGTCATAGATCAGCTGCGCGAGGTCCTCGATCGAGTAGATGTCGTGGTGCGGGGGCGGCGAAATGAGGCCGACGCCGGGCGTCGAGTGCCGCGTGCGGGCCACCCAGGGGTAGACCTTCTGCGCCATCAGCTGGCCGCCTTCGCCGGGCTTGGCACCCTGGGCCATCTTGATCTGGATGTCGTCCGCGTTGGACAGGTACAGGCTGGTGACGCCGAAGCGGCCGGAGGCGATCTGCTTGACCGCGGAACGGCGGGTGGGATCGAGCAGCCGGTCCACATCCTCGCCGCCTTCACCGGTGTTGGACTTGCCGCCCAGCCGGTTCATGGCGATCGCGAGGGTCTCGTGGGCTTCCTTGGAGATGGAGCCGTAGCTCATGGCGCCGGTGGAGAACCGCTTGACGATGCTGGAAACCGGTTCCACTTCCTCAAGCGGCACCGCGGGACGCGAACCGGCCTTGAACTTCAGCAGACCGCGCAGGGTCATGAGGTTCTCGGACTGGTCGTCAACGCCGCGGGTGTAGGCCTTGAAGATGTCGTAGCGGCGTTCACGCGTGGCGTGCTGGAGCCGGAAGACGGTCTCGGGGTTGAACAGGTGGGGTTCGCCGTCGCGGCGCCACTGGTATTCGCCGCCGCCGAGCAGGGGCTGGTGCGGCAGTTCGATGCCGTTCTCGGGGTAGGCCATGCGGTGCCGGGCCAGGACTTCGGCGGCAATGACGTCGAGGCCGACGCCGCCGAGCTGGGAATGCGTGCCGGAGAAGTACTCGTCCACGAGGTCCTGGCCGAGGCCGAGGGCTTCGAAGGTCTGTGCACCGGTGTAGGAGGCCACGGTGGAGATGCCCATCTTGGACATGATCTTCAGGACGCCCTTGCCCAGGCCCTTGATCAGGTTGTAGACGCCGTCCTGCGGGGTGACCCCCACGACGTCGCCGGAGGCGATGAGCTGCTCCACGGATTCCATGGCCAGGTACGGGTTCACGGCGGAGGCGCCGTAGCCGATGAGCACGGCGACGTGGTGGGTCTCGCGGACGTCGCCGGCTTCCACCACGAGCGCGGTCTTGGTGCGGTTGGCGCTGCGCAGCAGGTGGTGGTGCACGGCGCTGACCAGCAGCAGGGACGGGATCGGGGCCCACTGGGCGTTCGAGTCTCGGTCTGAAAGCACCACGTACTGGACGCCGCGGTTGATGGCGCCGGAGACCTGCTCACAGATTTCGGTGAGCCGGGCCCGGAGGGAGTTCTCGCCGCCTTCGGGGCGGTAGAGTCCGCGGACCTTCATGGCGACCTTGCCGCCGTCGGCGCTCTCGATGTTCGCGATCTTGGCGAGCTGGTCGTTGTTGATCACGGGGAACGGCAGCGAGACCTGCGGCTGCCGGACCTGTTTGGTGTCCAGCAGGTTGCCGTTCGGGCCGATTGCGCACGTCAGGGACGTGACGAGCTCTTCACGGATGGCGTCCAGCGGCGGGTTGGTGACCTGCGCGAAGGACTGCACAAAGTAGTCGAAGAGCAGCCGCGGGCGCTTGGACAGCACGGCCACCGGGGTGTCCGAGCCCATGGCACCGAGCGGTTCGGCGCCGGTGCGGGCCATCGGGCCCAGCAGGATCTTCAGTTCCTCGGTGGTGTAGCCGAACGTGCGCTGGCGGATGTTGACCGAGGCGGCCGTGTGCACGACGTGCTCGCGTTCGGGCAGGTTCTTGAGGTCGATCAGGTTGTCCTTGACCCATTCGGCCCAGGGGTTCGCTGCGGCAACCTCGGCCTTGACCTCGGCGTCGTCGATGATCCGTCCGGCCCCGGTGTCCACCAGGAACATCTTGCCCGGCGAGACGCGGCCCTTCTTGACCACCTTGGAGGGTTCGACGTCGATCACGCCGACTTCGGAGGCGAAGACGATCAGGCCGTCCTCGGTGATCCAGTACCGGCCCGGGCGCAGGCCGTTGCGGTCCAGCGTGGCGCCGACCAGGTTGCCGTCCGTGAAGGAGACGGCCGCAGGGCCGTCCCACGGCTCCATGAGCATCGAGTGGTATTCGTAGAAGGCGCGGCGGGCCGGATCCATGGTGGCGTGGTTTTCCCACGCCTCCGGGATCATCATCATGATCGAGTGCGTGATGGGCCGGCCGGAGAGCCAGAGCAGTTCGGCGACCTCGTCGAAGGAGGCCGAGTCCGAGGCGCCCGGGGTGCAGATTGGGAACAATTCTTCGGGTGAGTCCCCCAGCAGCGGGCTGGCGAGCTGCGACTGCCGGGCCCGCATCCAGTTGCGGTTGCCCTTGACGGTGTTGATCTCCCCGTTGTGCGCGATGGTGCGGAAGGGCTGGGCCAGCGGCCAGGACGGGAACGTGTTGGTGGAGAAGCGCGAGTGGACAATCGCGAGCTTGGTCTTGAAGCGCTTGTCCGACAGGTCCGGGTAGAACGGCTCGAGCTGCGCGGTGGTGAGCATGCCCTTGTAGACGATGGTCCGGGAGGAGAGCGACGGGAAGTACACGCCGAACTTGTTCTGGGCGCGCTTGCGGATCCGCCAGGCGCGGGAATCGAGCTCATTGCGTTCGAGGGTTTCCCCGGTGCTGGAGGCGAAGAACGGCTGCGAGAAGTACGGCATGCAGGCCCGCGCCATTGCCCCGACCAGGTCGGCCACGACCGGGACTTCACGCCAGCCCAGGACGGTCAGGCCCTCGTCCGCGGCGAGGCCTTCGATGCCGGCGCGGGCGGCGTCGGATTCGCGCTGCTCGGCGGGCAGGAACGCGGTTCCCACGATGTACTGGCCGGGGGCCGGAAGTTCGAAGTCCGTGACTGCGCGGAAGAATTCGTCCGGCACCTGCATCAGGAGGCCGGCGCCGTCGCCGGTACCTTCATCGGCGCCCACGGCACCGCGGTGCTCGAGGTTGCGCAGGGCGGTCAGGGCGGCGTCGACGATGTCGTAGCCAGGCTCACCGCGGAGCGTGGCGATGATGGCCAGGCCGCAGGCGTCCTTCTCGTTCTCCGGATTGTAGAGTCCGGCAGCGGCCGGAATCGCCGCGAAGCGGCTGAAGGGTGACGCGGCAGCCGAGGGCTGGTCCGGATCGGACCAGCTGGGGCTGTGAAGAGTTTGGGTCATTGGAGACGTCCTTCCTCCTGATCGTGCGTATGGGAGGGACAACATTGGCCCCACTCGGCACGCCGGTGTGTGACGGGCGCAACAGAGTGTTTTTCTAACTGGAATTGTAGGCCAGCCCGGCCTCCTGTACTAACAGTTACGCAGGTGCTGGCCCGGGCTTGCATGGACAGCTTCGATCTGCTGTCCACACCAAGCCCCCTTGCCACGACGCTGTGGAGTCGGGTCCGGTGAGCGGTGGCTCCGGTCAACCCGAGGTGCCGGCGCTGAGCTACTTGGTGCCCTCAGCCTCCGGCGCGGTTCCAGTTCCCTGGCGGCCGGAAACTCCGGCTGCCGGAGCCCCATTGGCGGGCGCGGTGCCGCCCGTGGAGTCCCTGTCCGCATCCTCGGATGCGCGAACTGGTCCGCTTTGGTTATTCCGGAGATTAGCACGGGATTCACTATCTGAGACAGCGGCGTCCGAATGGCGGATGGTTGCCGCGTCTGCGGGAACGGTAGCGCGGTCGGCGTGGGCGGCGCTGTCGGCGCCGCTGGCGTCAGCGTCGGCGCCGGTGGCGCGGTCAGCGCTGTCGGCGTCGGTCGCGTCAGCGTCCGGCTTTGACTCTGCCGACTTTTCCTCTGCCGACTTTGCCTCCGCCGGCACAGTCTCCACCGGCTTTGAATCCCCCGGCTGTGCCTCCGCGGGTGCGCGGCCGGGGAGGAACGGGGTGTCCGGCTCGGAGCGCTTGCGCAGTCCGAGGAGGATGAAGGCGAGCAGGGCCCCGGCGAAGACGATGATGCTGGTCCAGACATTGAGCCTGGTGGTGAGCCCGAAGAGGGTGATCTGTTCGGCGTCGTCGATCCGCATGGCCTCGATCCAGACGCGGCCCAGGGTGTAGTACATGGCGTAGACGCAGAAGAGGCGGCCGCGGCGGAAGCTGAATCTGCGGTCCAGGGCCAGCAGGATCAGCACGCCGGCCAGGTTCCACAGCGACTCGTAGAGGAACGTCGGGTGGAAGAGCGTGTCCGTCGGCATGCCGGCGGGGAAGTTCGGGTTGTTGGGATCGATCTGCAGCCCCCACGGAAGCGTGGTGGGGCCGCCGAAGAGTTCCTGGTTGAAGTAGTTGCCCCAACGGCCAATGGCCTGGGCCAGCAGCAGCCCGGGGGCCGCGGCGTCCATGAAGGCGCTCAGCTTCACCCCGGCACGCCGGCACCCGATCCAGGCGCCCACGGCGCCGAGCACGACGGCGCCCCAGATGCCCAGGCCGCCGCGCTGGATCTGCGGGATCAGGGACAGGTCCCCTGTGCCGTCGAATCCCGGGCCGAAGTAGGCGTCCGGAGAGGAGAACACGTGGTACAGCCGTCCGCCGATAATGCCGAACGGGATGGCCCAGATGGCGATGTCCCAGACGCTGCCCTCGGGGGCGCCGCGGCGTGCCCAGCGGACCGAGGTCAGCCACAGGCCGGCAATAATGCCGGCGAGGATGCACAGGGCGTAGGCGTGGATGCGCAGGGACCCCCACGGCAGCGGGATGTCGAATCCGGACCAGCTGGGGCTCGGAATGCTCGCGGGAATCATCGCCGCCGCGTGGAGGACTGACTGCATTGCTTAGGCTTCTTCCTTGGTAAGGCCGGTGCTGAGGTCTTTCGTCAAGGAGGCTACCGCATCCACGCCGCCGTCCCGGATGGCCGCGACGAGGGCGGTGCCGACAATCACGCCGTCGGCGTACTCGGCGATCTCGCGGACATGGCTGGCGGTGGAGACGCCGAGGCCCACGCAGACGCGCTCGGCGCCCGCGGCGTGCGCTGCGGCGACGACGTCCCTGGCCGCGGAGCTGACCGAGGTCCGGGCGCCGGTGACGCCCATGATGGAGACGGCGTAGACGAAGCCGCGGCTCGCGTCCACCGTGCGTTTCATGCGTTCGGGCGAGGACGAGGGAGCCACGAGGAACACCCGGTCCAGGCCGTACTTGTCCGAGGCCGCCATCCATTCGGCGGCCTCGTCCGGAATGAGGTCGGGCGTGATGAGCCCGGCTCCCCCGGCCTCGGCCAGACGGCGGGAGAACTCGTCTACGCCCATCCGGACCACGGGGTTCCAGTACGTCATGACCAGCACGGCGGCGTCGGTCTTGCTCGTAATGCCGCGGACGACGTCGAAGACCTCCCGGACGTGGAAGCCCTTCGCGAGGGCCTCCGTCGTGGCAGCCTGGATGACCTGGCCGTCCATGACCGGGTCCGAGTACGGGATGCCGATCTCGATGAGGTCGGCGCCGTTCTCGGCCAGGGCGATGCCGGCGGCAATGGTGTCTTTAACGCTCGGGTAGCCGGCGGGCAGGTAGCCGATCAGAGCCGCCCGGCCCTGGGCGCGGGCGCGGTCAATGGCCGCGGCCGACTTGCTGGCGTGCTGGGTGCCGTCCTGGCTGATGCTCACAGCTGTTCCCCCTCTTTGGCGATTTCGGCTTCAGGTGAGTCCTTGTCCAGCAGGTCGAACCATTCCGCGGCCGTGGCCACGTCCTTGTCGCCGCGGCCGGAGAGGTTCACGATCACGATTTTCTCTGAGGCGTCTGTTGCCTTGCCTGCCGCCGCGTCTGCGGCGAGCCGCTGGCCCACCTTGATGGCGCCGGCGAGGGCGTGGGCGGACTCGATGGCGGGGATGATGCCCTCGGTGCGGCACAGGAGGCGGAAGGCCTCCATGGCTTCGCTGTCCGTGATGGGCTCGTAGCTGACCCGGCCAATGTCGGCCAGGTAGGAGTGCTCGGGGCCGACGCCGGGGTAGTCCAGGCCGGCGGAGATCGAGTGCGACTCGATGGTCTGGCCGTCGTCGTCCTGCATGAGGTACGAGCGGGCGCCGTGCAGTACGCCGGGTTTGCCGAGGGTGATGGTGGCTGCGTGGCGTCCGGTTTCGACGCCCTCGCCGCCGGCTTCGAAGCCGTAGATCTTGACCGAAGGGTCATCGAGGAAGCCGTGGAAGATGCCGATTGCGTTGGAGCCGCCGCCGATGCAGGCACAGACGGCATCCGGCAGCCGGCCGGTTTGGTCCAGGATCTGGCCGCGGGCTTCCTCACCGATGACCTCGTGGAAGTAGCGGACCATCGCCGGGAACGGGTGTGCTCCGGCGGCGGTGCCCAGCAGGTAGTGCGTGTTGCCCACGTTGGCCACCCAGTCGCGCAGGGCCTCGTTGATGGCGTCCTTGAGCGTCTGGGATCCGTTGGTGACCGGGATGACCGTGGCGCCGAGGAGTTCCATGCGGGCCACGTTGAGGGACTGCCTGCGGCAGTCCTCGGCGCCCATGTAGACCACGCATTCCAGGCCCAGCAGGGCTGCGGCCGTGGCGCTGGCCACGCCGTGCTGGCCGGCGCCGGTTTCGGCGATGACGCGGGTTTTGCCCATTCGCTTGGCGAGCAGCGCCTGGCCCAGGACGTTGTTGATCTTGTGCGAGCCGGTGTGGTTGAGGTCTTCGCGCTTGAGGAAGATCCGCACCCCGCCGGCGTGCTCGGCGAAGCGCTTGGCCTCGGTCAGCAGCGATGGCCGGCCCGAGTAGTTCTTGTTCAGGTCGGCGATCTGGGCCGTGAACTCCGGATCGGCCTTGGCCTTCTCGAAGGTGTCTTCGAGCTCGTCCAGGGCCGCGATGAGCGACTCTGGCATCCACCGGCCGCCGTAGTTCCCGAAGTAGGGCCCCGGGGCGTGGCGCAGGGACGGTTCGCCCTGCGCGGGATGCTCCGCGGGGCGGCCGCCCTGCAGGAACGCGTCCACGGCACTTTCGTCAGAGCCGGCTGCTGGTGCATCGACCATCAGTCTCACCATCCTGTTCCACTGCTAGCTTTGGGGATCTGCTGATGAGATCCGCTCATTGGTCCGGGCAAAATCGCGGGCCCGGCACCGCTCACGGTCCGGACGGAGGCGCCAGGACCGGCCGGCCTCAGGCGCGCGCGGCGATTGCCGTCGCGCCGGCAGCCATGAATTCGGCGATCCGCTCGCGGGGCGTCGCGTCACTGACCAGCGCCTCGCCGACCAGGACCGCGTTGGCTCCGCGGGCCGCGTAGTGCTTGACGTCCTCGACGTCGCGCACACCGGATTCGGCGACCACGAGCGCACCGGCGGGAATGCCGCCGGTCAGCGCCGCGAAGACGGAACGGTCGACGTCGAGCGTCTTGAGGTTGCGTACGTTGACGCCGATGATCCGGGCTTCCGCGGCGACTGCGCGCTCGATTTCCTCCGCCGTATGGGTCTCGACCAGCACGTTCATGCCGAGCTCGCGGCTGAGGGCCGTGAACTCACGCAGCTGGGCGTCCGAGAGCGAGGCCACGATCAGCAGGATCAGGTCGGCGCCGTGCGCCCGGGCCTCCCAGATCTGGTACTCGTCAACCATGAAGTCCTTGCGCAGCAGCGGAATGTCCACGGCGGCCCGGACGGCGTCGAGATCGGCCAGGGAGCCGCCGAAGCGGCGCTCCTCGGTCAAGACGCTGATCACGGCGGCCCCGCCGTCGGCGTACTGTGCGGCGAGGGACGCGGGATCGGCGATGTCCGCGAGCTGGCCCTTGGACGGGCTGCGGCGCTTGACCTCGGCAATCACCTTGAGCTGGTCCCGGGTGCTTGAGGTCCCGCCGAGGGCGGCCCAGGCGTCACGGGCGGGTGCCGCCGCGGCGGCACGCTCCTTCAGCTCCGCGAGCGTAACCAGACGCTGGCGCGCCTGCATATCCTCCCTGACACCGGCATTGATGTCGTCGAGAACGCTCACGCTCAGTGGCCGGAGTTCTTCAGCTTGCTGCCGCCGACGCCGTAGCCGGCCTTGCGCATGGCCCAGCCGGCGAGCAGGCCAATCACCATAACTGCGGCACCTGCAACGAAGATCGGGGTGTTGGCGATGACGAAGGCGATGGACGCAATGAGGGCGCCGATCAGCATCACGATCACGCAGGTCCACGCGGCCGGGCTGTTGCCGTGGCCCGGCGCTTCGCTGTGATCGACGTCGTCGTAGACGCCCTTCGGCGCAGCGGACGTGGATGCGGAAACAGTGGCTTTGCTCATTGAAATCTCCTCAGGATGAATACTGCTTACATTCTGCCATTTTTTGACCGTATTTTTGGCCGCGTTGCTTTGGCAGCGTTACTGGCCGCGTTGCCGGTCGCGCCCGCGGCATCGGCTCAGGTGGGGTCGTCACCGCGGGACAACCGGTCCCAGCTGTCAATCTCGTCCGCGGTGGCGGCCGGCGCATGACCGCCAGCTGCAGTTCCGCCGGCGGGCCCGGCGGCGGCCGCGTCATATTTGGTGCGGGTCTTCCAGTAGCGGCCAGCCGGCACGATCGCCAGGGCGCTGAGGCCCAGCAGGGCTCCGGCGACGACGGCGAGGACTGGGAACACTGTTACGTCCACCTGCACGCTGCTGCCGCTGATTCCGGTGGCGGCCGCGATCGATCCCTGCGCCGCGGCCAGCGGGTCCGCCAGCACGACGGCCGCCGCGGCGACGATGCCCGCGGCCGCGAGGAGGATGATCGCCGTGATGACCCAGCGGGCCACGCGGCCGGCGATGGAGGCCGCGAGGCCGCCGGCGAGGGCCACAAGCGCCAGGGCCGTCACGGTGGTGGCAGCCTTGCTGCCCTGGACCTGCAGGCCGTCCTGGCTTGCCACGGCCGCGCCGAGCTGCGTGGGATCGAGGTGCACGGTGAGCCAGGTCTGGGTGGTGGTCCCGAACACGGCAAGGGCCAGGGCAGCGATCACCAGGACCAGGGTGGACTTGCGGGCCCAGCCCGGAACGGCGGATCTCTTGGTGCTCTTCACAGTGCTCTTCACAGTGTTCTTGGCGGTGGCTTCCGGCTCCCCCATCAGGACTCGGCTCCTGCGTCGGGTGCTGCGTCAGTGATTGCGTCAACGGTGATGTTGTGCAGCGACCTGGCCGTGTGCACGGCGCGCAGCGGGGCGGCGGCCTTGTTCACGGTTTCCTGGGCCTCGGTCGGGTTCACCGAATCTGCGACGATTCCGCCGCCGGCCTGGACGTACGCGCGTCCTTCCCGGAGCAGGGCCGACCGGATGGCGATCGCCATGTCCATGTCCCCGGCGAAGTCCAGGTACCCCACCACGCCGCCATAGATGCCGCGCCGGTGCGGTTCAAGTTCGTCCAGCAGGCGCAGGGCCCGCGGCTTCGGGGCGCCGGAGAGGGTGCCGGCCGGGAACGTGGCCTTGAGCACGTCGTAGGCCTTGGCGGCCGGGGCGAGCTCTCCGACCACGGTGGACACCAGGTGCATGATGTGGCTGAAGCGCTCGACTTCCATGAATTGCGTGACGTCGACGGATCCAGCCACGCAGACCTTCGAGAGGTCGTTGCGGGACAGGTCGACCAGCATCAGGTGCTCGGCGCGTTCTTTCTCGTCCGCCAGCAGTTCCTCGGCCAGGGCCTTGTCCGCCTCGACCGTCTTGCCGCGCGGGCGTGAGCCGGCGATGGGGTGGGTGATGACTTCGTCCCCGGTCACGGTGACGAGGGCCTCCGGCGAGGAGCCGACGATCGTGTATTCGCGGCCGGCGGCGTCCTCGAAGCTGAAGAGGTACATGTAGGGGCTGGGGTTAGTGTTCCGCAGGACCCGGTAGACGTCGAGGGGGTCGGCGCCGCACTCCATTTCGAAGCGGCGGGAGATCACCACCTGGAAGACCTCACCGTCCACGATCGCCTCCTTGCCGCGGTCCAGGGCGGCCAGGTACTCGGTTTCGTCCCAGCGTTCCTGCACACTGGACGCGAAATCCAGGGCGGCCGTCTCCAGCACGGAGACCGGCTGCTCCACGGGGCGGCTGATCTTTTCGAGCAGGGCTTTGACGCGGGCGACGGCGTCATGCCAGGCGTCGTCGACCCGTTCGGTGCTGTTGTCGAAGTTGATGGCGTTGGCGATCAGCAGGACGGTGCCGTCCATGTTGTCGTGGACCGCCATGTCGGTGACCAGGTTGAGGGCCATTTCCGGCAGTTGGAGGTCGTCCTCCGGCGGGCTGGTCAGTTTCTCCCAGTGCCGGACGGTTTCCCAGCCCAGGAACCCGACCAGGCCCGAGGTGAACGGCGGGAGGCCGTCGAAGCGCTCGGTGCGCAGCGCGGCGACGGTGTCGCGGATGGCGTCCACGGGGTTGCCGTCCAGGGGCACACCGACCGGGGGCTCGCCCAGCCAGTGCGCGCTGCCGTCCTTGGTGGTCAGGGTGGCCCGGGAGCGGGAGCCGATGAAGGAATAGCGCGACCAGGCGCCGCCGACCGCCGCCGATTCCATCAGGAACGTTCCGGGCTGGCCATGGGCGAGCTTGCGGTAGAGCCCGATCGGGGTTTCGGCGTCAGCCAGCACCTTGAGCCGGACGGGGATGACGCGGCTGTGGCCTGCGAGTTCGCGGAACTCTTCGAGGCCGGGGCTGATGATTCCTAGGTCCTGCATGGCTGTGCTTTCCGCCTGTTCTTTAGGTGGACCTGCGACCGGATCCGGTCATGGGATCCTGCCTGGGGTCCGGTTCGTGAAGCTGTGGAAGCGCCGGGGCGCTCTGCCGGTGTGCCGGGCACCTAGCCTCCGTGGCCAACGACGGCGTCGAGCTCGCGGCCGTCGAAGCACGTCCGGGTTCCGGTGTGGCAGGCCGCGCCGACCTGGTCGACCCGCACCAGCAGCGCATCGCCGTCGCAGTCCATGGCGAGCGACTTGACCCATTGCACGTGCCCGGAGGTGTCTCCCTTGCGCCAGTACTCCTGGCGGGAGCGCGAAAAGAACGTCACGCGCCCGCTGGTCAGGGTGCGGTGCAGCGCTTCGTCGTCCATCCAGCCCAGCATCAGCACCTCGTGGGTGTCGAATTGCTGGACGATGGCGGCCACCAGGCCGGCGCTGTCGCGCTTGAGCGCGTCCGCCAGTCCGGCCGGGAGGGGGCTGCCGCTGACGGGACTGCGATCGACGGCGCTGCCGTTAATGGCGCTGCCGTTGATGGGGCTGGGGGCGGAGGCGGGCTGCTCAGACATCAGATCAAGTCTAGTGCCTCCGGGCCGGTCGCCGGCCTGCGGACAGGTCCCGCCGCTTAACACTGGCGCGCCAACCGGCCCAGCGCCGCGGTCCGGCCCTGCATCATGCGGCCGGGCGCGGTCGCGGCGGCGATTCCTGTGCCCACACACGGCCGTCTCGTGCTAGTTTCACAAGTGATGCATTTCGTCGAACCGTCCCGAGAAGTCCTGGCCGAAACCCTGCTGGCGGCCGGCCCTGATGCCGCCACGCTCTGCACAGGTTGGCTCACCCGCGATCTTGCCGCGCACCTGTACCTGCGCGAGCGGAAAATCGCCGTCGGACTGGGCCTGCTCATCAAGCGCCTGTCCAAGGCCTCGGACCAGGCGACGGCCGAACTGGCGGGCACCCTGAAGACCACCGAGGACTACGCCAAGCTGGTCAACGACTTCCGGGCCGGTCCCCCGGCGCTGTCCCCGCTGCGGATCAAGGCGCTGGACGAAAGCTCCAACCTGATCGAGTACTTTGTGCACACCGAGGACGTCCGCCGTGCCGTGGACCGCTGGGCCCCGCGCGCCCTGGACCAGGCCTACTCGGACGCGCTGTGGGATGAGCTCGTCAAGCGGGCCGCGATCCTGTACCGCGGCGTGGATCTGGGCATCGTGCTGGTGAGCCCCTCGGGTCCGCGGCATGTCGCCAAACGCGCCCCCGTATCCGTGGCCATCGTCGGCGAACCGGGCGAGCTGCTCATGCACGCCCACGGCCGCACCCGCCACGCCCTCGTGACCTTTGAAGGCCAGCCGGACGCCGTCGCGCTCCTGCAGTCCGCCGAAGTCGGCCTCTAATCCCCACCCGGCGGGTGGGGACTAGCGGACTTCGAAGCCTGCGTCGCGGATCGCGGCCTTGACCTGCGCGATCATGTCCAGCGGGCCGAAGTGGAAGACCGAGGCCGCCAGGACGGCGTCGGCGCCCGCTGCCACGGCCGGCGGGAAGTGCTCCGGCTTGCCGGCGCCGCCGGAGGCAATGATCGGGACCTTGACCCCCGCCCGCGCCAGGCGGATCAGTTCCAGATCGAAGCCGTCCTTGGTGCCGTCGGCGTCGATCGAGTTCAGCAGAATTTCACCCACCCCGCGGTCGGCCGCTTCCCGCGCCCAGGCGATCGCGTCGATGCCTGTCCCCTGCCGTCCGCCGTGCGTGGTGACCTCGAAGCCGGACGGGGTGGGCTGCGAGCCCGGACGGGTCCGGCGCGCGTCGAGGGAGAGCACCAGGACCTGGGAGCCGAAGTGCCGGGTGATCTCGTCGATCACGTCCGGCCGGGCCACGGCTGCGGTGTTGATGGCGGCCTTGTCCGCGCCGCAGCGCAGGAGTTTGTCCACCTCGGCCACGCCACGGACCCCGCCGCCGACCGTCAGCGGGATGAAGACTTCCTCGGCGGTGCGGCGGACGACGTCGAACGTGGTCTCCCTGTTGCCGGAGGACGCTGTGACGTCAAGGAAGGTCAGCTCGTCGGCGCCGCTGTTGTCGTAGCGGTGCGCCAGTTCCACCGGGTCCCCGGCGTCGCGGAGGCCCTCAAAGTTGATGCCCTTGACCACGCGGCCGGCGTCGACGTCGAGGCACGGGATGACGCGCACGGCAACAGTCATGACTTCTCCTGGTACTTGCAGGCGGGTAATTGCTGCAGGGTGGTTGCTGAAGGTTTTCCTGGCGGGACCCGGCGGGGCGGGGAGCCTAGATGCGGCAGGCGTGGATGCTGCTGACCAGGATGGCGCGGGCGCCGAGGTCGTAGAGCTCGTCCATGATCCGGTTGGTTTCCCGCTTGGGCACCATCGAGCGGACGGCCACCCAGTCCGAATCGCGCAGCGGCGACACGGTGGGCGACTCCAGGCCGGGGGTGAGCCCGGCGGCCTGCTCGACGAGTTCCTTGCGGATGTCGTAGTCCATCAGCACGTACTGCCGGGCCACGAGGACGCCCTGGAGCCGGCGGATCAGGACCTCCGTGGCAGGGTTCTGCTCGCCCTTGCGGCCAATCAGCACGGACTCCGAATTCAGGATCGGCTCGCCGAAGATCTCCATGCCGGCAGCCTTGAGCGTGGTGCCGGTCTCGACGACGTCGGCAATCGCGTCGGCGACGCCGAGTCGGACGGAGGATTCCACGGCGCCGTCAAGGCGGACCACCTTGGCGTTGATGCCGCGTGCGGCCAGGTAGCCGCGCAGCAGTCCGTCGTAGCTCGTGGCCAGGCGCTTGCCCTCGAGCTCGGCGACCGTGGTGAAGTCGCCGACCGGGCCGGCGAAGCGGAAGGTGGAAGCGGCGAAGCCCAACGGCAGCAGCTCCTCAGCCTCGACCTCCGCGTCGAGCAGCAGGTCGCGGCCGGTGATGCCGACGTCGAGCGTTCCCTGGCCCACGTACACAGCAATGTCGCGC
The DNA here is from genome assembly GCF_056401395.1 of Arthrobacter sp. P4_F11. NCBI lineage: Bacteria > Bacillati > Actinomycetota > Actinomycetes > Micrococcales > Micrococcaceae > Arthrobacter > Arthrobacter sp. P4_F11. Next base: position 104,323 of record NZ_JBFUJK010000004.1, on the reverse strand, counting down.
GGGCGCAGGAAGAAGAACTCAATGTCGTTGTCCGGGTCCACCATGACAAGCTCGCGGGTATCGCGGCGCTGGCGGTAGCCTGCCTCGGCCAGCATGGCCGCGGCAGCTTCGGACAGGGATCCCTTGTTCGGGACGGCAACTCTAAGCATGGGAAAAGTCTCTCTTGGGTGTGGAAGTCTCTGTTGGGGCACATCGGCCACGCGGTGCACGGGATCCGCCAGCGAAGTCATGGCGGTGTCCGGTGCGGGCGCGGCTACAGATGCTTGTAGACGTCTTCCAGGGTGAGTCCTTTGGCGAGCATCAGAACCTGCAGGTGGTAGAGCAGCTGGGAAATTTCCTCGGCGGCGGCCTCATCGGATTCATACTCCGCAGCCATCCAAACCTCGGCTGCTTCCTCCACGACCTTCTTGCCGATGCCGTGGACTCCGGAATCCAGTTCGGCGACGGTGCGGGAGCCCTCCGGGCGGACGGCTGCCTTTTCACTCAGTTCTGCGAACAGCGACTCGAAATTCTTCACGCCCCCAAGCCTACTTGCTCCCGGCGCGGGAACGCCCGCCGGGGCGTTGCATGACGGCGGAGATGTGAGGCACTACATATCCAACACGGCCGGCACACTCAGCCGGCGCGGGCGGCCACGGAGGCGCCCGCACCGGCAAAAGCTGCAGCTTGGCGGTTCAGCCGAACTGTTTGAGCGTCACTGCCGTGGCCAGGGCGGCGGTAACGGCCTCGTGACCCTTGTCCTCGGTGGATCCGGGCAGGCCTGCCCGGTCGATCCCCTGCTGCTCGGTATCGCACGTCAGCACGCCGAAGCCGACGGGAATCCCGGTGCGGACGCTGACCTCGGTCAGGCCCAGGGTGGCCGCCTCGCAGACATATTCGAAGTGCGGGGTACCGCCCCGGATGACGACGCCGAGCGCCACGACGGCGTCGAAGTGCGGTGCCAGCCGGGCGGCCGCGACCGGGAGCTCAAACGTGCCCGGCACGCGCAGGACTGTCGGCTCATTGATGCCGGCGTCCTTCGCGGCGCGCAGGGCACCGTCGAGCAGCCCGTCCATGATCTGGGTGTGCCAGCTCGCGGCCACAATGGCCAGCTTGAGCTGTGAGGTTTCTTCGGGCTTGAAGGTGCTGAGGTCGATCTGGGGGGCGCCGTGGCCGCTCATAGGTATTCCTTGCTATTGAGTCTGGTGGTCGTGTTGCTGCCCGGTCAGTCCTGGTCGTGCTCGAATCCGGACAGGCCGGCGGCCGGAGCCGGTTCAACGTCCAGGACCAGGCGGTGGTCCATCCGGTCCTTCTTCGTCTGCAGGTAGCGGATGTTCTGCTCCCGGGAGGGGACCTCCGTGGGGACCATCTCCACCACCTTGACGCCTGCCTGCGCAAGCCGGTCCTGCTTGTCCGGGTTGTTGCTCAGCAGCCGGATCTCGTGGAGACCCATCTCCGCGAGGATCTGGGCCGCGGCCTTGTAGCAGCGCGCGTCGACCGGCAGCCCGAGCTGTTCGTTGGCCTCCACAGTGTCAAAACCGGCCTCCTGCAGGGCGTAGGCCTTCATCTTGTTCGCCAGGCCGATCCCCCGGCCCTCCTGGCCGCGCAGGTACAGCAGGGTGCCGCCGAGTTCGTTGATCAGCTCGAGCGCATAGGCGAGCTGTTCGCCGCAGTCGCAGCGGTAGGAGCCAAACACATCGCCGGTCAGGCACTCCGAATGGAGGCGGACCAGCGGTGGCTCGCCGTCAACCGGCGCCATCGGTGAACTGACGGCCAGGTGCTCCGCGCCGGTGGCGAGGTCGGTCCAGGCCTGCGCCACGAAGTCGCCAAATGCGGTGGGCAGCTGGACGATGGGTCCTGCGCTGACCGGATGCGGTTGACGGGCCATGGCCGTCTCTTCTCGGGTCTCCGAAGTCGTCATTATTTCTCCTCCATCAGACAGGGTCCGCTGCGTGGCTGCCGTGCTGTTCCGCTTCAAGATACGCCACCAGATCCGCAATCGAAATCAGGGGGCAGCCATGCTCGATGGCGAAGCCGCGCAATCCGTCCAGCCGCATCATTTCTCCGTTGTCGTACACAAGCTCTGCTATCACGCCCACGGGCTCCAGGCCCGCGAGCCGGCACAGGTCCACGGCCGCTTCGGTGTGGCCGGGACGTTCCCGCACTCCCCCCTTAACGGCGCGGAGGGGAAAAACATGCCCGGGACGGGTCAAGGAATGTGGCCGGCTTTGCGGGTCGGCCAGGATCCGGGCCGTCAGGGCGCGGTCCGTGGCGGAAATTCCGGTGCTGACACCCACGGCGGCGTCGCAGGACACGGTGTAGGCGGTGCCCTTGGCGTCTTCGTTGATTGCCACCATTGGCGGCAGCGCCAGGGCGTCGGCCCGGCCGGCGTCGAGCGGTACGCAGATCACTCCGGAGCTGTAGCGGACTGTCCAGCCCATCAGCGCGGGGGTGGCGTGCTCGGCGGCGAAAATGATGTCGCCTTCGTTCTCGCGGTCCTCGTTGTCCACCACCAGGACGGGGCGCCCGGCTGCCATGGCGCTGATGGCGTCCTCGATCGGATCGAGGCCTACACGCCCGGTGCCGGCAGCGGTGGCGCGGAGCACCCCGGCCACGTCATGGCCGGGCTGGTCCGTGACCCGGCTCATTTCGCGGCCCCGTCCGTGAGGGCGGCTTCTCCGGCGGAACCTTCGGCTGCCCTGTGCGCGGCGGGCGATGAACCGCCGGCAAAGGACAGCAGGCGTTCGGTGTACTTCGCCAGGACATCGACTTCGAGGTTTACATGGCCGCCGGGTGTCTTCTGGCCCAGGCCGGTCTCGGCCAGGGTGGTCGGGATGAGCCCTACTTCAAACCAGGGCGCCGGATCGTTGGCCGGACTGACTGCCGTGACGGTGAGGGAGACGCCGTCGACGGCGATTGATCCCTTTTCGGCGATGTACCGGGCCAGCCCGGCCGGCACCGCGAACCGCAGCCGGTCCCAGTTGCCAAGCCCCTCGCGCTCCACGAGCTGGCCGACGCCGTCGACGTGGCCCTGGACCACGTGGCCGTCCAACCGTCCCCCGGCGGGGACGCAGCGTTCCAGGTTGACGGGATCGCCCGCAGTAAGTTCTCCGATCGTGCTGCGGACCAAGGTCTCGCCCATAACGTCAACGCTGAAGTCCCTGCCCTCGATCTGCGTGGCGGTGAGGCAGACGCCGTTGACCGCTATGGAACCGCCCAGGGCGAGCCCGTCCGTGGTGCCGGGCGCATGGAGCCGTACGGTGGCGCTGCTGTCCCCGTTGCGCTCAACGGAGAGCACCTTTCCCTGCTCGGCGATAATTCCGGTAAACATCAATTGCCTCCTGCGGCGGTGTCCGCGCCGGTGCGGTGCGGGGTGGTATCGGATGAAGTAGGGGTGGCGGCCGGGCGGGCCGGGTCAGCATCATCGGCGGTGGCGGCCGGGCGAAGATGGAGCCGGAGGTCGCGGCCGAGGACCTGGACGGCGCCGCCGGATGCCCGGTCCCATTCCCACCGCTGGGCATCGGCCAGGGTGGTGATGCCGAGGTCGTCCAGGGCGGCGGTGCCGGAGCCAAGCAGTGTGGGCGCCAGGTAGACGATGAGTTCGTCGACCAGGCCGGCGGCCAGGAACGCGCTCAGGATCCGGGAGCCGCCCTCCACCATGAGGTGCCGGACGCCGTGTGCGAACAGCTGGTCCAGGGCCTCGCGCGGGTCGCGGGTGGCCAGGTGCAGGACGTTGCCGTCGGCTCCGTGGATGGCGGCGTCGTCGGGAATGCCCCGGTACCCCATCACGGCGCGCAACGGCTGTTTGCCCTCTGCTTCGCCGCCGGCGTTCCGGGCGGTAAGCCGGGGGTTGTCGATCAGGACCGTCTGGGTGCCCACCAGGATGGCGTCTATCCGGCCGCGCAGGGCGTGGTTGTCGGCGAGCGATTCCGGGCTGGAGATCCACTGGCTGGTGCCGTCGCTGGCGGCGATGCGGCTGTCGAGGGTCTGGGCGATATGCAGGGTGACGAAGGGCCGTTTGGCGGAGACGGCGTCGAACCAGCGCCGGTTCAAATCCAGCGCCGCCTCGGCCGCCAGCCCGGAGCGGACGCGGACGCCCGCGGCCCGGAGCGTCACGGCGCCGCCGGCGGCCGGGTCGTGGGGATCGTCGACGGCGTAGATGACGTCGGTGATGCCGGCGTCGATGATCGCCTGCGCGCAGGGCCCGGTGCGTCCACAGTGGTTGCAGGGCTCCAGCGTCACCACGATCGCCGCGCCGCGGAGGTCCCGGCCCGCCGCCTTCGCCTGGCCGATGGCGTCGGCTTCGGCGTGGGCAGTCCCGGCTCCGCGGTGGTAACCGGTGGCGAGGTGCGTCCCGTCGGCCCCGACGACGACGGCGCCGACGAGGGGGTTGGCGCCCCGCGGGCCCTGCGCCGCGGCGGCCAGGGCAGCCTGCATCGCAGCATTCTCGGCAGCGTTAAACGCGGCAGTGCCGGACGGGGCAGTGCCGGACGGGGCGGCGCTGAATCCGGCGCTCACGCCGGCGGTGTTGAGGGCACTCACTTGGCCACCACGGGGTCGGGGAAGACGGTTTCGACCGTGACCGGCCGGTTCGCCAGTCTGGAGGCACGCCACCAGACAAAGAACCCGGCCAGGGTGAAGAAGCCGTAGAAGAGGTACATGACGGCGCTGGCGTAGTAGCCGGCGCTGAACAGCAGTGGCACACCGACGATGTCCACCGCCACCCAGATGAGCCAGAACTCCGTCCAGCCCCGCGCCATGCCGTATGTCGCGAGCAGCGAGCCCATGAACGTCCACGCGTCGGCCCAGACCGGCGGGTAGGAGCCGAGGGAGTCGAAGACCGGGGTAAGCGCCATGGTGCCGGCCACGAGGCTGAGGGCAAGAATCACCCGGGTCTGGTTGCCGGCCCAGCGCGGCGCGACGGCAGTGCCGCCGCTGCCGGACTTCCTGCCCTGCTGCCAGCGGTACCAGCCGTAGAGGGCGACGCCGATGAACATGACTTGGCGTCCGGCCTGGCCCCACAGCGTGGCCGGCGTGGCGGAACCGAAGACGTTGCCCAGGAAGACCGTCAGGAGCAGCAAGTTGCCGGCGATGCCGACGGGCCATGCCCAGACCCGGCGGCGCATGCCGCCGACGGCGCTGGCGAGGCCAAAGATGTTGCCTAGCACTTCACGAAGAATCAGGACAGATCCGCCTACGGGGATCTGCGCTTCGAAGAGCCATCGCAAGGGGTCCATGTGTGTGTCGTTCCTTCCCTCAAGAACCGCGATGGCTCCGGGGGTATACGACAGCGCAATTATGCGGCGCCGTTGGGGCGCCGCAGTAACAGCTGTACGTGCTTCTCTCATCCAGACTTTAACTGTCGGTACCGGAATTTCACCGGTTCAACCGTTTGCCGGCTTCCTTCCCGAGGGAGGGCGCTGGCGCGCGGGTCGCGGACTGTCACCGCCGGTTCGGACTTACACCGACCCCGGAGCACGTATGTGTGTTGTTATTCTGACACAACTGCGGCCCTGCCCGGGCTATTCCCCGGATGCCGATGTTACGCCCGGCGTCATCTTCGCAGCAGTTCCCCGCCGGGACCGCGCGTCAGCGGGACCCCGCCGCCCGGAGCCTTTCGACAGCCGCCGCCGGATCCGCGGCGCCGTAGACGGCTGACCCCGCAACAAAGACGTTCGCCCCCGCCTCTGCCGCGCGCACGATCGTCTCCTCGGTGATGCCGCCATCCACCTGCAGTGCCACCGCGACCCCGGACCCGTCAATGGCAGCGCGGGCCCGCCGGATCTTGGGCAGCGTCAGGTCCAGGAAAGACTGCCCGCCGAAGCCTGGCTCCACCGTCATGATCAACAGCAGGTCCAGTTCCGGGAGCATGTCCAGATAGGGCTCCACGGGGGTGCCCGGACGCAGCGCCATGCCGGCTTTGGCCCCGCGGGCGCGCAGTTCCCGCGCGAGTTTGATCGGCGCGATCGAGGCTTCGGCGTGGAACGTCACCGAGGCAATCCCGGCGTCGGCGAAGCCCGGCGCCCAGCGGTCCGCGTCGGCGATCATCAGGTGGGCGTCCAGCGGCACCGGGCTGACGGCCTGGATGCGCTGCACCACAGGCAGCCCGATGGTCAGGTTGGGCACGAAATGATTGTCCATGACGTCCACATGCACCGCATCGGCATTGCTGATACGGCGCAGTTCGGCCTCAAGGTTGACGAAGTCAGCCGAAAGGATGCTCGGGTTGATGCAGCACTGGGCCATGGATTTCCTTCACGTTCGTACTTTGCTGGTTCGTTCTTGGTGGCAGTGCCCCAGTATCAGCGAAACTCAGGCCAACTTGCGAATCAGCGCCAGGAACATGGCGTCCGTCTGGTGCACGTGCGGCCAGAGCTGGGCGGTGAGCTCGTGCCCGGCCTCGAGGTGGCCGGTGAGGCTGACGCCGTCCAGCACGGCGCCGGCGTCGAGGAGCTCGAGGTCCTCGCGCTTGCGCAGGGCATCACTGACGACGGCGGTGGTCTCTGCCGGGTGCGGCGAACATGTCACGTACGCCACCACGCCGCCGGGCTTGACCGCGTCGATCGCGGAGTTGAGCAGCTGGCGCTGCAGCGGGCCAAGGTCCACGAGGTCCTTGGGCGTGCGCCGCCAGCGCGACTCCGGACGCCGGCGCAGGGCGCCCAGGCCGGTGCACGGGACATCCACCAGGACGCGGTCGAACGACTCCGGCTGCTCGGCGCCAATGTCGCGGCCGTCCCCGGTCCTTACCTCCCAGGCCTCCCGCGGGACCGCGGACAGGGCCTGCCGCACGAGTTTGGCACGGTGCGGGGCGGACTCGTTGGCCAGCAGGTGGGCGCCCCGCTGCCGGGCGAGGGCTCCGAGCAAGGCGGCTTTGCCGCCGGGACCGGCACAGAGATCCAGCCAGCGCTCCCCCGCGCCCCCGCTGTCCGTCTCCGCTTCGCCGCCAGAATTTGTGCCGGGGTCTGCGCTGATGTTGTTTTCGGGCCGGGCGCCGGGGGTTGTGCCGAGATCGACGGCGGCCATGGCGCGGGCCACGAGCTGCGAACCGACGTCCTGGACACGGGTGCTTCCGTCACGGACCGAGGCGAGCCGGCCGAGGTCCCCGCCGCTGGAGAGCGCGGATCCCTCGACGAGCTCGCCCGGGGTGGCCCCGCCTTCCAGGGCCTCGTCGAGGCTGCCGACGCCGGGCAGCGCCACAAGGTTCACCACGGGTGCGGCGTTGTCGGCTTCGAGGAGCGCGTCAATCTCAGAAACCGCCCGGCCGTGGGCCACGAGCGACTGGCGGAGCGCGCGGACGATCCATTCCGGGTGGGCGTAGCGGATGGACGCGATCGTGGTGGCATCGGTCTCGGTGCTGAGCAGCAGGTCGAGCCACTCGTCGAGGGTGCGGGCGGAGACTTTGCGCAGGACGGCGTTGATCAGTGCGGAGGGCCCGGCCCCGATCACGGCGCGGGCCAGCCCCACCGTCTGGTCCAAGGCGGCGTGAGCGGGCACGCGCATGGCGAGCAGCTGGTGCACCCCGATCCGCAGGGCATCCAGGATCGCGGGATCCAGCTCCTCAAGCGGACGGTCCACGCACCGGGCCAGGATGGCGTCGTACGTGCCCTGGCCGCGGAGGGCGCCATAGCTGAGCTCGGTGGCGAAACCGGCGTCGCGCTTGTCCAGCCCGTGGTGCCGGATCCGGGCCGGGAGCACCAGGTTCGCGTAGGCGTCCTCGGCGGCCACGGCGCGGAGCACTTCAAAGGCAACCAGCCGGGCCGGATCGGCACGGCGGGTCCGCTGGGACGGGGCGCTCTCGGTGAAGCCGCGCTGCGGGCCGCGGTTGCGTTCCCGGCCCTGGGCGTTCCGCCTGCTGCCGCCCCCGGCGCCCTGGCCACTGCCTCGGCTGTTGCCGCTGGTCCCGGAACCGCTCATTCGAATACCACGCTTTCAAGTGTTGCCTGCCCACGCGCCCAATCAGCGGCGGCCATCATTTTCTTGCCCGCGGGTTGCACCCGCGTCAATTCCACCGGGTGCGATCCCGTACCGACGAGAACCCGTTTCCCGTCCATGGCCAGCTGTCCGGGCCGAAGCGCCGCCGAGTCCGCTGCCGGCAGCACTGGCTCCAGTTTGATCCGCTGGCCCTCCAGAAGTGTCCAGGCGCCCGGCTCCGGCGTGACGCCGCGGGCACGGCGGCCGATCGCCAGGGCGGGCTGCTGCCAGTCGAGCCGGCCGTCTTCGAGACTGAGTTTGGGTGCCAGGCTGACGTCGCCCTGCTGCGGGAGCGCGACGGCCTTGCCGGCGTCGATGGCGGACAGCGTTTGGGCCAGCAGGACCGCGCCGCTGTGGGAGAGGCGTTCGAGCAGGGCCCCGGCGGTATCGGCGGCGTGCACGGTCTCCGTGAGGGTCCCGAAGACCGGACCGGTGTCCAGCCCCTCCTCCAGGCGGAAGGTGACGGCACCTGTGACGTCGTCGCCGGCGATGACGGCGCGCTGCACGGGGGCTGCGCCGCGCCAGGCCGGCAGTAAGGAGAAGTGCAGGTTTACCCAGCCGTGGCGGGGGACAGCGAGGGCCGCGGGGGGAATCAGCCCGCCATAGGCCACGATCGCCGCAACGTCCGGTGCTGCGGCGGCAATGCGGGCGGTGACCCCGGCATCGACTTTGGCGGCGTGGATGATCTCAATGCCGAGCTCGGCGGCCCTGGCGGCCACGGGCGACGGCGTCAGGACGCGTTTGCGTCCCAGCGGTGCGTCCGGGCGGGTGAGGACAGCGACGACGTCGAACCCGGCGTCGACAAGGGCGTCGAGCGACGGCACGGCGACAGCGGGGGTTCCGGCGAAGAGAACCCTCACGGGGTGATTCCGAAGCTGGACCCGCCAAAGCTCGTCCCGACGCTCTTCGCGCGCTTGGTGGTTGTCTGTTCCGTGATGGCGTCGTAGTTGGCATTGCGGATGGCGCGCAGGGCGGCCTTACGGTCTTCGCCCTCGAGCCGGTCGGTGTAGAGAATGCCGTCCAGGTGGTCGGTCTCGTGCTGGAAGCAGCGCGCCAGCATGTCCTCGCCCTCCACGGTGACGGGGTTGCCGTGCAGGTCCACGCCGGTCACCCGGGTGTGGCGGTACCGGCGGACGCGGAAGCCCAGACCCGGGATGGACAGGCATCCCTCAACCTGGTCCGGCTGGAAGTCCTCGCTGCTTTCCAGCACGGGGTTGACGATGTGACCCTCGACGCCGCCGATCCGGTAGGTGAAGACGCGCAGGCTCACACCGACCTGGGGCGCGGCCAGGCCGGCGCCCTCGACATCCTCCATGGTTTCGGTCATGTCGGCGACGAGCTTTGCCAGTTCAGGCCCGAATTCCGTCACGGGATCGGCGACTGTGCGCAGCACAGGATCTCCGATGATGCGGATATTCAAAATGGCCATGTGCAGTCTGTCCTCACGGTGGGCGGCTAGGGGTCCAGTCCAGTTTAGTTGCAGCTGCCCGTGCTTCTGTTGGTTGCTTCTGGTCAGCGCTTCACGGGCGGCGCCAGCGGGAGCAGTGCTGCTCCGGCGGTTGCCGTGTCGGCGGACATCTCCCACACGCGGCGCAGCGCACAGAATTTCCACCAGTGATGCTTCAGGACCTCGGGGTTGGCCCGCTGCGGACGGACCTCGGTCTCGCCGACCGCCACGGCCAGGAGGATCGGGGACTCGCCGTGCTGCCAGGCCTCCCACTCCCCCGCGACGGGATCCACGAGGCTTTCCTCAGCCTTCATGCCCGCCACGAGCTGCATGACCACCTTGTCATCAAGCGGTTTGACGGTACCGTCCCGGCTGGTGCCCTTGGTCTTGTAGTCGATAAGACAGGTCCGGCCATTGATCCGTGCCACGAGGTCCAGGGTGCCGGCATAGCCGACCGTCTTGTTCCACACCGTAATTTCCGGAGCGATGGGTTCAACCTGGAAGAGCTCCCACCATTCGTCGAAGCGTGCCGCGAAGGCTTCCTCGCCGTTGGCGGCCAGTGCCTCCCGTGTTTCCTTCATCTGGTGCGGCCGGCCGAGCGCACGAAGCGCAACCTGCTCGCAATAGTTGTGGACCCGGTCGCCGCGTTTGGCGGCATCGTCCCGGTACGACTCCGCCGCCTTGGCGGCCCGGCTGACCGCCTGCCGCAGTTTGGCCGGGCTCCCCAGGATGCCGGGGAGCTCGGGATCCTGGGCCAGGCTGTTGGCGCCCATGTACCCGAACCAGCCATCCAGGCCGTGCGGCTGCTGGCCGATCACCGTGGTGATGGAAGGGACGGAGAACTGTGCCGACGTGGAGCGGGCGTACATGCGGCCATAGTCCGTGGCGTGGGCGAGGAGTGGAGCGGTCATATGAAGACTCTTTCACGGGGGTCAGACAACGATGAAAAGCAAAATGGCCCGCCCCGCTGAGTCAGCGGAACAGACCATTTCGTTAGTGGGCGATACTGGGTTCGAACCAGTGACCTCTTCGGTGTGAACGAAGCGCGCTACCACTGCGCCAATCGCCCTAACGACATTGAATGCTAGCCCACCCGGGCGGATTTTAGAAATCGGCCCGGGGGAACCTGGCCGCGGCGGGAATGCGGGCCCAATACTCCCCCGCAACGGGCTTGTGCACGGGCAGTGTCCACCAGCCCCCCGACCCGTTCCAGTCGTGCCACTCAGAAGGCCCGGTCAGTAGTCCCGGCGCCCCTTAGGACCACGGCTGGACACCGACGCTAATTACAGCGCTGTAATTAGCAAAATCCCCTAGAACTCGGGGAAGTAAGGCCATGGAACGCGGGCCAATGGGTCTCGATTTGTAGATTCCCAGAACCTCCTATAGAGTTCTTACTCGTTGGAACGCGAGGAAATGCCGAATGCGGCAAGGAAATGCACACCAACAATGCGGACGTAGCTCAGCTGGTAGAGCACCACCTTGCCAAGGTGGATGTCGCGAGTTCGAATCTCGTCGTCCGCTCGCAGGACACTGTCACGGCAAAGGTTCTTCGGAATCCTGTCTACACGGTGGGTTGGCCGAGAGGCGAGGCAGCGGCCTGCAAAGCCGTATACACGGGTTCGAATCCCGTACCCACCTCGGTGAAAACCCTGGTTTCCGGTTTCGATCGGATGCAAGGGGCGATTGGCGCAGCGGTAGCGCGCTTCCCTGACACGGAAGAGGTCACTGGTTCGATCCCAGTATCGCCCACCAGAGCAAGGCAACTTGCTTGATGCAGTACCACCGGCCCAGCCGGCATGGACTAAATGCGGACGTAGCTCAGCTGGTAGAGCACCACCTTGCCAAGGTGGATGTCGCGAGTTCGAATCTCGTCGTCCGCTCTCTTCATTACAACTCCACTCCGGATCCTTCCGGTTGCGGGCGATTGGCGCAGCGGTAGCGCGCTTCCCTGACACGGAAGAGGTCACTGGTTCGATCCCAGTATCGCCCACCACAAGAGCAGCTCCCCCGGAGCTGCTCTTTTTTGTGTGCTCCGTTTGTGAACTGCGGGTTTGTGCACTCCGGGCCCTTCTACCCTGTGCACCTGGCCTTCCATCTTTTATCCTCTGGGCGGACACCCTTGGCACCCCCGCCACCTCCCGCTAGGGTAGAAAACGCAAGGAGCGATCTGGCTCCGCGACCGAAGGGAGGTGCCCGTGGGTTTACTTGACGATCTAAAGGGCAAGGCTCAGCAAGTTATTGGTGGCAACGAAGAAGCCATCAAGGACGGCATCGAAAAGGCAGGCGACTTCGTCGACTCCAAGACCGGCGGTAAGCACGCCGGCACGATCGATGCCGTGCAGCGTGGCGCTTCCGACTTCGTGGACAAGGCGAACGACCGGCCGAATTCGGCCCCGGTCGCCGATCAGACTCCCGCAGCCGGTGAGCCCCCCGTAACCGGGGAACCCCGCCAGCCAGGCCTCTGACCCAGATCCGTCAGCGAGGTGCCGGTCCCGCCGAGAGGCGGCGCCGGCACCTCCGGCATTTAACGGCGACTTCAACCAGGCAACGCGGGGTCACTTCGCGCCCATCCGGTGCATCCGGATGGGCCGTAACTGAGCCCGCGTTGGATTTGGCGTTGTACTTGGTGGGAACCGGCGCTAGGACGGTTCGTGGTTTTGGCCCTCGCGGGCCAGCGCGGTCAGCCTGGAGACGGCGCGGAAGTACTTCTTCATGTACCCGCCGGTCATCATTTCCTCGGTGAAGAGCTGGTCGAACGGCACACCACTGGCAAGGATGGGCACGTCCTTGTCGTACAGCCGGTCAGCCAGCACCACGAAGCGCAGCGCAACGGCCTGCTCGGTAATCGTGTGCACGTTCTTCCAGACCACGCCCTCGATCCCCTCCAGCAGCTGGCGGTAACGGCTCGGGTGCACGCCGGCCAGGTGGTTGATCAAGGTGCTGAACTCATCGCGGGCCACGGTCTTGCCGTCGAACTCGGCATGCATGTGGTGGGTCAGGTCATCATTGCGCAGCGGCGACGGCGCGGCCGGCAGGCCACGGTGGCGGAAGTCCTCGCCGTCGATCCGCACGACGTCGAACTGGTCCGCCAGCACCTGGATTTCCCGGGCGAAGTCGACGGCGGCGAAGCGCCCGTCCCCGAGGGACCCCGGCAGCGTGTTCGATGTGGCGGCAAGCTTCACGCCGGCGTCGGCGAGTTCGCGCATGAGCCGGGACATGAGCACAGTGTCGCCCGGATCATCGAGCTCAAATTCATCGATGCAGACCAGCTTGTAGTGGCTCAGGGCCTCAACGGTCTTGCGGAAGGACAGCGCACCGACGAGGTTGGTGTATTCGACGAACGTGCCGAAGGCCTTGGGCCCGGGGGCGGCGTGCCACAGCGATGCCAGCAGGTGGGTCTTGCCCACACCGAATCCGCCGTCGAGGTAGATCCCGGCCCGGGAAGTGTCCTTCTTGCCGAAGAGCCGCTTGAACAGCCCGTCGCCGTCGCGTGCGCCCACGCCGGCCGCAAAATGCTGCAGGGCATGGACCGCATGGGCCTGGCTGGGCTGGGCGGGATCGGGCCGGTAGCTGGAAAACGACACCTCACCGAACCGCGGCGATGGATAGAACCCATTGAGGAGTTCATCCACGGAAACTGCCGGTGTGCGGGCGGCGAGCTGTTCGATCTGTACCAAGGTGGTCCGTTCTGCTGGTCTCTTGTCCCCAGCAAGAATACCGGCAAAGCCTGGCCGGCCCGCGTGCGCGGCTGTGGACCCGCGGCCGGCGTGAGGAAGACCACATTTCCCCGTGTGAACCCGGTGGAGCATTCCCACCGGCCCGTGACTAGTGTTGTAACAGGCCGGGCGCGGCGCACGCTTTCCGCGCCCGGCCTCCTGACCGTTCAAGTGAAAGGCCATCGCAATGACCTACCCCGTTGAGCAGAACGAGAAATTCGCCGCCTACGCCCACCCTGACCGCCTGGTGTCCACGGAATGGCTGGCCACCGCGATCGAGGAGGGGGCCCTCGACGGCGGCAATCTCGTGGTGGTCGAATCCGACGAAGACGTCCTCCTGTACGAGACCGGACACATCCCCGGCGCGGTGAAAATCGACTGGCACACGGACCTGAACGACGAGGTGACCCGCGACTACGTCGACGGCGAAGCCTTCGCCGCGCTGGTCGCGTCCAAGGGCATTTCCCGGGACAGCACGGTGGTCATTTACGGCGACAAGTCGAACTGGTGGGCCGCGTACGCCCTGTGGGTGTTCACGCTCTTCGGCCACGAGGACGTCCGGCTCCTGGACGGCGGCCGGGACAAGTGGATCGCGGAAGGCCGGGCGCTCTCCACCGTCACGACCGTCGCCACCCCCGCCGACTACCCCGTCGTGGAGCGGGACGACGCCCCGATCCGCGCCTTCAAGGATGACGTCCTGGCGCACTTCGGCAAGCCGCTGATCGACGTCCGCTCGACCGAGGAGTACACCGGCCAGCGCACCCACATGCCCGCCTACCCGGAAGAGGGCGCGCTGCGCGGCGGCCACATCCCCACGGCGGCCTCCATCCCCTGGGCCCGTGCGGCGGCCGGCGACGGCACGTACCGGAACCGCGGCGAGCTCGAGGCCCTCTACCTCGGCGAGGCCGGGTTGAACGAAGGCGACGACGTCGTGGCGTACTGCCGGATCGGCGAGCGGTCCAGCCACACCTGGTTTGCGCTGAAGTACCTGCTGGGCTTTGAGACCGTGCGGAACTACGACGGCTCCTGGACCGAATGGGGCAACGCCGTGCGCGTCCCGATCGTCAAGGGTGCCGAACGCGGCGCGGTTCCGGCCGGCCGTTAGCCGCTGTGACCGTGGAGCGGGACCGGTCCCGACAGGGACACAATCGGCGCGCCTGCGTAAGCTGGGAGTGATGAATACTTCAGCCCTCCCCGCCGCACTGGCGGACATTGTCGACGATTTCCAGGCCCTGACCGAAGCAGAGCGGCTGCAGCTGCTCCTTGAGTTCTCGCAGGGGCTTCCGGAACTTCCGGAGCGGCTCCGGGACCATCCGGAGCTGCTCGAGCAGGTAGTGGAGTGCCAGACGCCGCTGTTCCTCACCGTCGAGACGGAACAGGCCGACGGCGACGCGCCTGAGCGCGTCCGGCTCTACTTCAAGGCACCCAAGGAGGCCCCGACCACCCGCGGGTTTGCCGGAGTCCTCCACGAAGGCCTCGACGGGCTCAGCGCCGCGGAAATCCTGGCCGTCCCGGACGACATGCCCGAACTGTTGGGCCTCACCCGGGCCATCACTCCCCTGCGCATGCGCGGAATGACCGCCATGCTGGGCCGGATCAAGCGCAAGGTCGTCGCGTCCGGAGACCGCCAGCCGTCGGCGCAGTCCTGACCCTCAGCGCCCGGACAGCCAGAGAACATGGCCCGCAAGCACGCGTCGCAGGGAACTCCGGCCACCGCGGCACTCGCGGCCGCCGGGGTTCCCTTTGTGGCCCACCCCTACACCCATGACCCCGCGGCGGCCAGTTATGGCCTGGAGGCGGCGGAGGTGCTCGGCGTCGACCCTGACCGGGTGTTCAAGACCCTGATGGTCGACGTCGACGGCCGGCTCGCCGTCGGCGTCGTGCCGGTCAGCGGCAGCCTGGACCTCAAGGCGATGGCCGCGGCTTTAGGCGGCAAGAAAGCAGAGATGGCCGATCCGGCCGCGGCGCAGCGGCGGACCGGATACGTTCTCGGCGGCATCTCACCGCTCGGCCAGCGCCAGTCCTCCCCCACGGTGGTGGATGAGAGCGCACTGGCGCTGGAGACCATCCTCGTTTCGGGCGGACGGCGCGGCCTGGACATCGAGCTGGATCCGGCCGAGCTCATTCGGCTCACGGCTGCCCGCACCGCCAGGATCGGGACCCGGCGCGGCTGACCCGGCCCCAGATGTCGAGACGGCGGATCACGGCAATGGTCGCGCACAACACTGCCGTGATCTGTCAACGAACCGTCAATGATCTGTCAGTGATCTGTCAGCGAACTGTCAATTGAATGCGGCATTGCCGGCCGGAGGCTCCTGGTCGCCGGGGTTGGCGCGGGGCGCCAGCTGCTGCCGGAGCCAGGCCGAGACCTGCCGCTCCCAGCGTTCCGGGTCCACGTTCCATTCCTTGGTATGCAGGGCCTTGTCGAAGGGCTCGAAGGTGACCATCTCGGGGTTTTTCTCGGCCAGCGCCGCGGAGGGCCCGTAAGGTACGTACTCGTCGTCCACGCTGTGCACAATGAGGGTCGGCGTCCTCAGCTCCACGGCCCGCGAGACCCAGTCCATTGCTTTGAGGTCGACGGGCGCGGCGAGCCCGGTCAGCCGCCGGCCCAGGCGGTGGCTGAGCATCAGTTGTCCGTAGCGGCCCACGGACGACGGAATCCGGTTCAGTTCCGCGTGGTGGGCCAGCACGTTGACCCAGTTGATCACCGGCGCATCCAGGACCATGGCCCGGATCAGGTTGCGGTGCCGGGAAAGGTCAGCGGTCTGGAGGCAGATCGCGCCGCCCATCGACCAGCCGAACAAAACCACCTCGCGGGCGCCCTGCTGCACGGCGTAGCCGATGGCGGCCTCGACGTCGCGCCATTCGGTGGAGCCCAGGCCATACCGCCCGTCGCTGGCTGACGGGGCCAGGCCGTCGTTCCGGTAGGAGATCAGCAGGCTGGACATGCCCAGTTCCCTGGCGGTCCGGACAGCCCGCAACCCTTCCTGCCGGGTGGCCCCGCGTCCGTGCACCATGATCGCCCACACGTCGGGGGCCACATCCTCCGCCACGGCCGGCGCGGCGCGGACAAGCCAGGCCGGCGCGGTCCCGGCGTCGACATCGATCAGCACGTCCTCCACCGGAAACCCCAGGGCGGCCGGATCCGGATAGGCCGCACCGCTCCACCAGCCGCGCCGGGCCGTGGCCATGTCCCCGCTGTAGACGTGCTCGACCTCGCGCAGCACGGTGCGTTCGGCCGGAGAGTAGGACAGGATCCGGCCGATCCGCGCATGCCCGCGGCCGCCGTCGAAGAAGAATCCGTACACCCCGTCCACCGTGGCGTCGGGGGTGGCGGCGAAAATGACCCGCAGCGCCCGTCCCTCGCGGATGACGGCCAGCACTTCCTGGTCCTCTGCCCGGAACCGGGCCGGGGTGATGACGCGGCGGGCGAAGTAGAGGGCGAGGGCCGAGGAGCCGGCGGCGAGCACGCCCGCAGCGGCGCTGCCGCCGATGATGCCCCCCACCGCCCACTTGGCGCTCCCGGACGTCACGCCGCCGGGGGCTGACGCGACGGGGAGTGCTGTTCTGCGGGCAGCGGCCTGGCGGGCAGCGGCCTGGCGGGCAGCGGCCTGGCGGAGGTCCGGGCGGAGGCGCAGGGAGGATGCCATGGCACCATTCTTACTGAAGCGCAGCCCAACTACGGCATCGGCGGGGTTTCAGGCGCACGGTCGGGCCGGTACAGACACGCCAGGGTCCCCCGGGACACAACGATGCAGGTCAACACGAGCGCGACTAGGCTGGGGTCATGAGTGATCCAATCGTCATTTTGACAGAAGAGCCCCTCGGTGCGGATGACCGCGTCAATATTGAAACCCTGATTGCCGGCGGTGATGCGCCCCTGCTGATCCTGGTGCCGGCCAACACCGAGCGGCACCTGGTGGTGGATTTCCTGGAAAACCTTTCCATGCTTGAAATCGCCAAGGCCTTCCGTGAACTGACAGCACACTCGGATCCCGCCGGGGAGCGGGCCGAAGCAGCCGACACTCTGGCCGCCTCACTGGCCGCGCTGGCCGGTCTGGGCGGCGGCGTCTCGGGCGAAGTCGTCGAGGGCAAGGCCGTTGACGGCCTGGTTGCCAAGGTCAAGGAACTCAGCGCCGGACAGGCGGTGGTCATCACCCGCCCGCACGCCGTGGCCGACACGTTCCACACCGACTGGGCCACCAAGGCACAGGACAAGCTGGGGCTGCCCGTCCTGCATCTGTACGCCGGTTCGGGATTTATCGGGGACTCTTGAGCGTTATTGAGGCTATGAGTATCTTTAACAGGCCTAAATCCATGCCCTCGGCAGTGCCCGCCACCGAGCCCGCGACCGAACCCGCAGCCGACCCCGCCGCCACGGCCTTTGACCAGACTCCGGCCGGAACGCCCGTCCAAAAGACGGACGCCCAGTGGCGCGAGGAACTGACGCCTGAGGAGTACCGCGTGCTCCGCCAGGCAGGCACCGAGCGGCCGTACACCGGCGAATACTGGGACACCCACACCCGGGGTGTCTACAAGTGCCGGGCCTGCGGCACCGAACTCTTCACCAGCAACGAAAAGTTCGACTCGCACTGCGGCTGGCCGTCCTTCTGGGCGCCGCTCGCCGAGGGCACCGTCCGCTACATCCATGACCGCACCATGGGCATGGACCGGGTGGAAGTCCGCTGCAGCACATGTGATTCCCACCTGGGGCACGTGTTCGACGGCGAGGGCTACGGCACCCCCACGGACCAGCGCTTTTGCATCAACTCGGTTTCCCTGAAGCTGGTTCCCGCGGACGACGCCGGGCAGTAGCCCGCAGCCCTGCCTCTCCTTCCGCTGGAACGGCTTTTCAGAATCACTTGCCACAGACTTTCTTATGCTCGAGGCAATTTTGCATTAGAGTCTCTGTTTGCTTGCTACGCTCGATTCAGATCCAGCGACACGCTCCACAGCAAACAGAAAGGCGACCGTCGACGATGACCACGACCGCTCTTACCGCCCCCGCCCCGATCACCGCCGGCAACCAGGAATGGCTGCGGCTCAAGGCTGCCGCCACCGCCCTGCGCGCTCTCCAGGTCCAGGACGGCTCCGTGCCGGATGCCGAAGCCCACGAAGCCGCGGCCGGCCACGTCGCAACCATCACCACGGCGGTCGCGGCCCTGGCCCCGTCCTTCCCGCATGACGCGAACTACCTGGAACTGCTGGTCACCGACTTTGACCGCTGGGCCGATGGCGGCTTCGGGGTCCCGGACTTCCTGGACTCCCTGCAGGCGTTCCAGCCGCAGCAGCACCGGGTAAACGGACTCCAGCACCTGGTCGTGTTCCCGATGTACACCCAGAACGGCAGCAGCAGCCGCCTCGTCGAGGCCGTGCTGATCGAGGTCATCTGGCCGGAATTCATCGGCGGCCTGGAAACCGGCGAATACTCCAACAAGCTCTTCGTCCCGATCCGGTTCCTCGACTTCACCGCAGGCTACGACACCAACTCCGCAGTCCTGTTCCCCGAGACCGTCGCGGTCCGCGAGACCCCGACGTTTACGTGGGGCGCGATCTTCGCCGACCGCGAGGCCGCACGCTTCCGCCGCGTCCTGCGCGCCGCCGCCGAGATCACCTCCCTGCAGCTGCCCGAGGACGCCGCCGGGCTCCTGGAGGACCAGCAGCTGACGCAGGAAACCTTTGTCATGTGGGACCTGATCCACGACCGCACCCACATGCGCGGCGACCTGCCCTTCGACCCGTTCATGATCAAGCAGCGCATGCCGTTCTTCCTCTATTCACTGGAGGAGCTGCGCTGCGACCTCACCGCCTTCCGCGAATCCGTGAAGATCGAGAAGGACGAGGACGCTGACCCGGAGGCCCGCCGGCACGCCAAGCTGGTCCAGTACGCCGTGATCTTCGACCGCATCTTCCGCTTCGCCATTACCGGCACTCGCGTGCGGAACTACGACGGCCTTGGCGGCCAGCTGCTCTTCGCCTGGATGCACCAGCACCACGTCCTGCACTGGACCGACAGCAAACTCAGCATCGACTGGGACGAGGCTGCCGACGTCGTGGTTGAACTCGGCGCGAAGATCGAGGAACTTTACTGGCGCTCGATCGACCGCCCCAAGATGGCCCACTGGCTCGCCGCCTACGAGCTCATCTCCGGCACGGTCACGCCCAACCCGGCCTCGGTCTGGGCCAAGGGTCCGGACGCCCTCCCCCTGGACGGTCCGCCCCGCGGCCTCACGGACCAGGTCCTCGACGACGAGTTCCCGCTCTCCATGTTCTACGAGGCGCTGGAGAAGAAGATGCGTCCCGTCATCGAATCCACTGCCGGCATCACAGGGTCCTCAGACACGGGATCAAAGTCCGGCGACACCCAGGCCCTGAACGCCGGATGAGCGCCGGACGCACTTTGAACGTGCTGGTCACGGGGGGCAGCGGGCCGTCGGGAATCGCGACGGCCCGCGCCCTGCGCGGCGCCGGCCACAGGGTCTTGACGGTCGGATCGGATGCCGCGCGCATCGAGGCAGCCGCCGCCGAGGCCGGCGACGGCGTCACGCCGCTCGCCTGCGACCTCGCCAGCCTGGCCGACGTCCGCGCCCTGCGGGAAAGCATTGCAGGCATGGCCGGACGCGTCGACGGCGTTATCCACCTGGTGGGCGGCTGGCGCGGCGCGAAAGGCATCACGGACCAGAGCGACGACGACTGGGACTTCCTGGAACGCAACGCCGTCACGACCCTGCGGAACGTCACACGCGTCTTCTTCGACGACCTCGCTGCCTCGGAGGCCGGACGATTCGCCATGGTGTCCTCGACAGCGGTAAGCGCCCCGACGGCGGCGGGGGCGAGCTACGCCGCGGCCAAGGCGGCCGCCGAGGCCTGGACGCTGGCGGTCGCTGACGGCTTCCGCCGGGCCCACGCCGCGGGCAACGCCACCGGCACTCCCGGGCAGGACAGCTCGCAACAGGACAACGCCGGGCAGGACAGCGCCGCGTTGCGCAGCGCCGCCGTCATTTTCGTGGTGAAAGCCCTCGTTGACGCGCAAATGCGGGCCAAGGCCCCGGACCGCAAATTCCCGGGCTTCACGGACGTGGCTGACCTGGCGGCTGCCGCAGCGGGACTCTTCAACGCTCCTGCCGGCGACCTGAACGGCCAGCGGCTGCTGCTCAGCCGCTGAAACATCCCTGATTCCGCGGCACGGATCCACAGCCCCAGCGTCTGTGGCACAGGGTCTGGGCCCCGATCCAGGGCCCCGGGCTTAGCCCGGGCGGCCCGACCTCTTAGACTGAAAGCGTGAGCAAAACGATGACCAGCACAGTTGACACTGTCCCTGCCGGCACTGCGGTGCGGCTCCACGATCCCTCCGTCCGCGGCTTCGCCTCGGACAACTATTCCGGCGTGCACCCGGAAGTTCTCGCGGCTCTGGCCGCCGCCAACGAAGGCCACCAGGTCTCCTACGGTGAGGACGATTACACCGCGCGCCTGCAGCAGCTGATGGAAGAGCACTTCGGCGAAGGCATCGAGTGCTTCCCGGTGTTCAACGGCACCGGAGCCAACGTCCTGTCCCTGCAGTCGCTCCTCCCGCGCTGGGGTGCGGTCATTTGCGCTTCCACCGCCCACATCAACATGGACGAAAACGGTGCACCGGAGCGGATCGGCGGCATCAAGCTGCTGCAGGTCCCCACCACCGACGGCAAGCTCACCCCCGCACTGATCGACCAGGAAGCCTGGGGCTGGGGCGACGAGCACCGCGCCCAGCCGCTGGCCGTGTCCATCACCCAGACCACCGAGCTCGGCACCTGCTACACCCCGGACGAGGTCCGGGCCATCGCTGAGCATGTCCACGCAAAGGGCATGAAGCTGCACATGGACGGAGCCCGGCTGGCCAACGCCGCCGCCCACCTGGGGGTCCCGCTGCGGGCCTTTACCCGTGACGCCGGCGTGGACATCCTCTCCTTCGGCGGCACGAAGAACGGCCTGCTGTTCGGCGAGGTTGTGGTCGCCCTGAACCCTGAGGCCGCACACGGCCTGGTCTACCTGCGCAAGATGAACATGCAGCTGGCCTCCAAGATGCGGTTCATGTCCGCCCAGTTCATTGCCCTCCTCGAGGGTGAGCTGTGGTTGCGCTCGGCCTCGCACGCCAACGCCATGGCCGCCCGGCTGCGCGCCGGCGTCGAGGCGATCCCCGGCGTCGAACTGACCCAGAAGACCGAGTCCAACGGCGTCTTCGCCGTCCTGCCTGCCGGTGTCGCGGACCGGCTGCGCAAGTCCTTCCGCTTCTACGACTGGAACGAGGCGGCCCGCGAGGTCCGCTGGATGTGCTCCTTCGACACCACCGAGGATGACGTTGATTCCTTCATTGCGGCTATCAAGCGCGAGCTCGCCGCTGCCTGAACCGTGCACCGCTTCCCCTGCCCGGCGGCGAGCCTGCCGGGCAGGGCTCCGGCCGTTGCATAACCTTCCAAGGTGAGCTCCCTCGATCAGGTTCCGGCAGATTTCCTCTTCGCCTTGGGGACCCTTCGGCAGGCACGGTGCCGCAGCGAGCTGCACCTGGACGAAATTCCGGCCCCGTCCCGTCTGGCGCCGTTCGCGGTGGCCCTGGGCGCGGAAGTGATCGGCCCGGGCGACTCCCCCGCCGGCGGACCGGTCCACGGCCCGGCCGCCGCTGCCCTGGCACGGGCGTCCGGCAGCGACGACGTCGAGCTGGCCACTGGCCGCTTCATTCTGCTCCACGATCCCGACGGCTCTGCCGTGTGGGACGGGGAATTCCGGATCGTCACCTACATCCGCGCCCAGCTGGAACCCGAGATGGGCAACGACGAACTCCTGGGGTCCGTGGCGTGGACCTGGCTGGTCGAAGCGCTGGAGAACCATCAGGCCCCGTACCGCTCCGCCGGCGGCACCGCCACCCGGGTGCTCTCGGAGAGCTTTGGAACGTTGTCGGACCGGCCGAATTCAATCGACATTGAGCTCCGCGCCTCCTGGACCCCGGCCACCCCGGACATCACCTCGCACCTGGAGGCGTGGTCGGACATGGTCTGCACCTTCGCCGGACTGCCGCCCCTGCCCGAGGGCGTCACGGCCCTTCCCCGCCGCCCCCGCGGACACGCATGAGGCGCCTGTTCGGCCGCGGTCACGGTCCTATACGCCATGTTGTCGGTAAACTGTAGAGACCATGACCCCTCAGAATCCGGAAATCAGCACGGCCGGCGCCAGTCGCACCACGGCCGAGGCTGCTGACACCACAGCCCACATCACCGTGGAAGGCTTCGACAGCCTGGTCCCTGAAGTGATCGACCTCGACATTCCCCGCGACGGCGTGCCGCTGGTCATTGAAACCCAGTCCGGACTCGAACGCTGCGCCGCGGCTCTCGCCGCCGGCCACGGCCCTGCGGGCGTGGACGCGGAGCGCGCCTCGGGATTCCGCTACGGCCAGCGCGCCTTCCTGGTCCAGATCCGGCGCGAAGGCTCCGGAACCTGGCTGATCGATCCCGAACCTTTCGGTGACCTCAGCATCATCAATGACGCTTTGCGCGGCGTCGAATGGATCCTGCACGCCGCCAGCCAGGACCTGCCCTGCCTGTCCGAACTCGGCATGTGGCCGGACAAACTCTTCGACACCGAGCTCGCCGCCCGCCTGGCCGGACTGCCCCGGGTGGGCCTCGCCGCCGTCATCGAACAGCTCCTGGGCTTCGGCTTGGCCAAGGAACACTCCGCCGCCGACTGGTCCACCCGGCCCCTGCCGGAACCGTGGCTGCGCTACGCCGCGCTCGACGTCGAAGTCCTGACCGAGCTGCGCGAGGAACTGATTGAGCTGCTCGTGGCGGACGAGAAACTGGAATACGCCGAGCAGGAATTCGCCGCCATCCTCGAAGCCGGACAGGCCCCGCCGCGCGTTGATCCGTGGCGCAAGACCTCCGGACTGCACCAGATCCGGGACCGCCGCCAACTGGCCGCAGTCCGGGAGCTGTGGCTGGAACGCGATTCCCTGGCCCAGAAGCGTGACGTCGCCCCCGGCCGGCTGATCCCCGACTCCGCGCTCGTCGCCGCGGCCAAGGCGATGCCCTCCACGGTTCCCCAGCTCCTGGGCACCAAGGGCTTCCACGGCCGCGCCGCGCAGCGGGAAGCCCCCCGCTGGCTGCGCTGCATCGGCGTGGCCCGGGCCCTGGAGGACCTGCCGCCGCTGCACCTGCCCACCAACGCTCCCCCGCCCCCGCGCGTCTGGGCGGACCGGGACCCGGAGGCGGCCGCCAGGCTCGCCACCGCCCGTCCGAAACTCCAGGGCAGGGCCGAGGAACTGAACCTGCCGGTGGAGAACCTGCTGACCCCGGACTATCTTCGGCGGGTCGCCTGGCGTCCACCGGCAGAATGCAGCGAGGAAGGCGTGGCCGAGGAACTGGCGAACCTCGGGGCGCGCCAGTGGCAGATCGAAATCACGGCTCCGCTCATTGCCGAGGCCTTCCTGCACCCCGAGCCGCTGCCCGCAAAGGAACCCAAGGCCGCCGCGGAGGCGCCGTCGGGTTCCACCGTCTAGCAGCTCCTTCCCGGGACGCTCGTCTCCTCCTTGCCAGCTATGTTACTGGCGAGTAACATGATGCATGATGTCGTTCGGAACTTTCCTGCCTGTGGCAACCCCTGCCACCGGCACGGTTCCGGCACCATGTCTCAATGAGGAGTACGCCGTGAGCCAAGCCCGCACCAGCGGAAAACCCAGCAGCGCAAACCCGAGCATCGGAAGAAACAGGACCGTGCGCGACGTCGTCTTTGTCGACGGCGTCCGCACCCCGTTCGGCCGCGCCGGCGACAAGGGCATCTACGCCGGCACCCGCGCCGACGACCTCGTGGTCAAGTGCATCCGCGAACTGATGCGCCGCAACCCCTCGCTTCCCGCGGACCGGATCGACGAGGTCGCGATCGCCGCCACCACCCAGACGGGCGACCAGGGCCTGACCATCGGCCGCACCGCCGCCCTGCTGGCCGGGCTCCCCCGCACCGTGCCCGGCTTCGCGATCGACCGCATGTGCGCCGGCGCCATGACCGCCGTCACCACGACGGCGAGCGGCATCGGCTTCGGCGCGTACGACGTCGTAATCGCCGGCGGCGTGGAACACATGGGCAACCACCCGATGGGCGCCGGCGCCGACCCCAACCCGCGCTTCATGTCCGAACGGATCGTGGACCCCGCCGCGCTGAACATGGGCAACACGGCCGAGAACCTGCACGACCGTTTCCCGGCCATCACCAAGGACCGCACCGACGCCTACGCCGTCGCCTCGCAGGACAAACTCGCCGCAGCCTACGCCAACGGCCAGATCCAGCCCGACCTCGTACCCGTCGCCACGATGAAGCCGGGCCAGGGCTGGACCGTCAACACCGTGGACGAACCCCCGCGCCCCGGTACCTCGCTCGGAGACCTGGCCACGCTTAAGACGCCGTTCCGCGCCCACGGCCGGGTCACGGCGGGCAACGCCGCGGGCCTGAACGACGGCGCCACCGCAGCCCTGCTGGCCTCCGCGGATGCCGCCGAGGAACTCGGGCTGCCGGTCAGGATGCGCCTGGTGAGCTATGCCTTCGCCGGTGTGGAACCCGACGTCATGGGCATCGGCCCGGTCCCGGCCACCGAGAAGGCGCTCAAGAACGCCGGGCTCGGCATCGGGGACATCGGGCTCTTCGAAATCAATGAGGCCTTCGCCGTCCAGGTCCTGAGCTTCCTGGACCATTTCGGGATCGCCGACGACGACCCGCGCGTCAACCGGTATGGCGGCGCGATCGCCGTCGGGCACCCGCTGGCGTCCTCGGGGGTCCGGCTGATGAACCAGCTGGCCCGGCAGTTCGAGGAGGACCCCTCGGTCCGCTTTGGCATGACTACGATGTGCATCGGCCTGGGCATGGGCGCCACCGTAATCTGGGAGAACCCGCATCACGCGGATTACGGCACCGAAGCACCGGGCATAGAAATGCACAACACCGAAGCACAGCACGCAGCGACCACGACCACCGAGACTGGAGCCACAGCATGAGCGCCGCTGATTTCCGCAAGCTTGCAGACCTCTTCCCGAACGAGACGGTCACCCACTCCTACGTCCAGGACATCGAACTGCCGCCCGTCGACGATGGGGAGACGACTGACGGCAAAAGCCCCGGCATCTTCGCGCTGGTCACCCTCGACAACGGCCTGGACCACTCCAAGCCCACCACCCTCGGACCCAACACGCTGATCGAACTCGGCACGGTCCTGGAAGGGCTGAAGGAACGCGCGGCCCGGGGCGAGATTGCCGGCGTCGGCGTCACCGGCAAGCCGTACTTCCTCGTGGCCGGCGCCGACCTCTCCACGGTCAAGTCCGTCAGCGGACGCGAACAGGGCCTGTGGATGGCCCAGCTCGGCCACGACGTCTACGCCACCCTGGCGAACCTCGGCGTGCCGAGCTTTGCGTTCATCAACGGCCTGGCCCTGGGCGGCGGCCTGGAGATCGCGCTGCAGTCCACCTACCGCACGGTCTCCACCGGCGCCGGCGCTCTGGCCCTTCCCGAGGCGTTTATCGGACTCATCCCTGGCTGGGGCGGGGTCCACATCCTGCCGCGGCTGATCGGGCCGGAGAACGCCCTCAAGGTCATGATCGAAAACCCGCTGAGCAACAACCGCATGCTCACCGGGCCGCAGGCCTACCAGCTGGGCATGGCGGACGCGATGTTCGAGCCGGCCGACTTTGTGGAACAGTCCCTGGCGTGGGCCGCGAAAGTCATTGCCGGTGCCGTGGCGCCGGAGCGGGCGAACGCCGTGGACCCGTCCGCTCCGGAGGTCGCCGCCCGCTGGGCGGCCGCCGTCGCCAAGGGCCGGGCCTTCGTGGAGGCCAAGATCTCCAACGCTTCCCCGGCGCCCGCCAAGGTCCTGGATGTCATGGAGGCCAACCGCACCCTGACCCAGGCGCAGTCCGCTGAACTCGAATGCGAGACGCTCGCCGACCTTATGCAGACCGACGAGTTCCGCTCCACTGTGTACGCCTTCCTGGACCTCGTGCAGCGCCGCTCCAAGCGTCCCGCCGGCGCCCCGGACCGCAAGCTCGCCCGCCCGGTGACGAAGATCGGCGTCGTCGGTGCCGGCCTGATGGCCAGCCAGCTCGCCCTGCTCTTCGCCCGCCAGCTCAAGGTGCCCGTGGTGCTCACGGACATCGACCAGGCCCGCGTGGACAAGGGCGTGGGGTACGTCCATGCCGAGGTGGACAAGCTGCTGGCGAAGGGCCGGATCAGCGCCGACGCCGCCAACCGCACCCGTGCGCTCGTCACGGGATCAGTTTCGAAGGAGGCCTTCGCCGACGCCGACTTCGTCATTGAGGCCGTCTTCGAGGAACTCAACGTCAAGAAGCAGGTCTTCAAGGAAGTCGAGGCGATCGTCTCGGAAGAGTGCATCCTCGCGACCAACACGTCCTCGCTGTCCGTCACCGCGATGGCGGAGGACCTTGAGCACCCCGAGCGCCTGGTCGGCTTCCACTTCTTCAACCCGGTGGCTGTGATGCCGCTGCTGGAGATCGTGCGGGCACCGAAGACCGACGACGCCGTGCTGGCCACCGCGTTCGAGCTCGCCAAGGGGCTCAAGAAGTCGGCGGTGCTGGTCAGGGATGCCGCCGCGTTTGTGGTCAACCGCGTCCTGCTGCGCCTCATGGGTGAAGTCACCGCGGCCTTCGACGAGGGCACGCCCGCCGACGTGGCCGATAACGCGCTGCGGCCGATGGGCCTGCCCATGACGCCGTTTGTGCTCGGCGCCATGGTGGGCCTGCCCGTGGCGCAGCATGTCCAGGAATCGCTGCACACGGCGTTCGGGGACCGCTTCAGGGTCTCGGCGAACCTGCAGGCGCTGATCGACAACGGTGTGACGTCCATTTGGGCCGTGCAGAACGGGGCACCGGTGCCGGGCCCGGACGGCAAGCCGTTCATTCCGGCCGAAACCCTGGCGCTGATGTCATTTGGCAGCACCCCGTCCACCGGCGAGGAGGTGCTGCGCCGGACGCAGGACGCACTGGCGGAGGAAATCGGACTGATGCTCGAGGAAGGCGTTGTGGCCGGTCCCGAGGACATTGACCTCTGCATGATCCTCGGCGCGGGCTGGCCGATGTTCCTGGGCGGGATCACCCCGTATCTGGACCGGGTGGGCGCCTCGGAACGGGTCAACGGCAAGAAGTTCCTGGCCCCGGGCGTGGCGTCAGAACCGGCCTAAAGCCAGGCTTTACCACTCCCGCTTTTGTTGGCGCCGCCGCCCGGACTTTGGTCCGGGCGGCGGCGCTGCTTTCGGGACAGTGTCCGGGCATCCCGGCGGCGCCATGTTGCTGCCAGCACTCGCAGATCATCAGCACGTTGCCGTCGGGGTCCTTGAAGTTGAACCACCGGCCGTCCCGGATCTCCGTGGTCTCCGAGCCCATGGCCCGCAGATGGACGTGGGCAGCCTCGATGTCTGCGGTGTTGAGATGGAAGCCTGGAACGCGAAAGACCGCGTCCGCGGAATAGATCCTGCCGTCCAGGACCAGGCCCGCGGAAACTCCAAGCAATATACATTGCGCGTCATCCATTGCGCGTTGGATTCCGTGCCTACCCCGCGGCCCCAGTCAGATTTCCCGCAGGCTCCCGCCGCTGAGTTCCAGGACGCGGTGCGCGTTCCTCCGTGCGTAGTCCAGGTCGTGGGTGACCATGACGACGGCGGCGCCCCGCGCGGCGGCGCGGTCGACGGCGCCCTGCAGCGCCTCGAGGCCGTGCCGGTCCAGCCCGACGGTCGGTTCGTCCAGGGCCAACACCGCCGGTTCGCGGGCCAGGACCGTGGCCAGGGCGAGCAGCCGCTGCCGGGAGGCGGACAGCTCGGCCGGGTGTGCCGCCTCGGTACCGGACAGGCCCACCGCGGCCAGCGCGGCCCGGGCCTTGCCCTCGGCGCCGGCCTTTCCGGACAGTTGCCGGAGTCCGAACGCGGCTTCCCGCAGGACGGTCCGTTCGAAGAGCTGGTCCCGGGGGTGCTGGAACAACAGGCCCACGGAGGCCGCGACCTTTCCCACCGGCACGCCGGCAATGCTGCACCCGCAGACCAGCACGTCCCCGGCCGAGGGCCGGAGCAGTCCATTGAAGTGGCGCAGCAGTGTCGACTTGCCGACGCCATTGGGCCCGGTCACGGCGATGATCTCGCCAGGGCGCACGGCGCAATCCACGTCCCGGAGGACCCGGTCCTGCGCGCCGGTGCCGTGCCGCCGCGGGTCCCGGGCGTAGCCGAACCCAACCCCGCGCAGTTCCAGCGATGCCGGGCCGGGACCGGGCGCCGCGGCAGGCACCGGCCCGGGACGGCGGGCACCGGCGGCGCCTCCTGACCCACCGGACCCCAGGACACCGGACCCCAGGACGCCGGACCCCAGGACGCTGGGCACAATACCGCCGGGCCCGCCTATGCCAATCACTCCGGCGCGCTCCAGTTCGGCAGAGCCGGCCAGCTGCGCCGGCGTCCCGGCAGCGGTGACCGTCCCGGCAGCGGTGACCGTCCTGCCGTCGTGCGCCGTCTGAGCGTCGAGAATCGTCCAGTGTGTGGCTTCCCCGGCGAGCCGGTCCGCCGCCTGGCTCAGGAGGACGACGCCGGTCCCGGCGCCGCAGAGGCTGCGGACGAGGGCCTCGACTTGCGCGGCTCCGGCGGCGTCCAGCGATGCCAGCGGTTCGTCCAGGATGAGCACGTCCGGTTCCGTGATGACGGCGCAGCCCACGGCGAGCCGGCGCAGCTCCCCGCCGGAGAGCGTGGCCGGGTCCCGGTCCAGCAGGTGAGAGAGTCCGGTGCGGGCGGCGGTGCGCTCCACCGCGCGGAGCATGTCCTCCCGGGCCGTCGCGCGGTTTTCCAGGCCGAAGGCCAGCTCCTCCGCGACCGTGGCGCGCACCGAGGAGAGCATCGCCGCGGCGTCCTGCGGAACGAAGGCCACGCGGCGGGACCACTCGGCGGGGTTGATCCGGGGGTCCTCGGGCACGCCGCGGAATTCCAGCACCGTGCCGCCGAGCTCCAGGCTGCCGCGGAATTGTCCGGCGTGACCGGCCCGGAGCCAGCCGGCCAAAAGTTTGCCCAGCGTGGATTTTCCGCTCCCGGACCCGCCCAGGACGGCGGTCAGGGAACCCGGCGTGACCGAGAGTGCGGCATCCCTCAGCACCGGGGCGTCATCGCCGTGGAACGTGAACGCCTCGATCCGGATCTGAAGCGCCGTGCGGGTGGCGGCCGTCATGACGCCGCCCCGGCAGGCCAGGAGGCCCCAATCCGCCCGGCGACGGCGGCCGCCGCGAACACCAGTGCGGCTGCCCGGAAGAGCCGCTGGGCGGGCGGGTCGGCGACTTCGCGGTAGCTGGTCCGGGGCCCCGGGCTGCCGAAGCCGCGGGCGTCGAGCGCCTGGGCGCGGCTTCCGGCGTCGTCAATCAGGGCCAGGACCAGCGGCACCATCTGCAGACGGAGGGTGCCGAGGCGGGACAGCAGGCCCCGTCCGACCACCATCCCGCGGGTTTCCTGGGCCTGCCGGATCCGGTCCAGGCGGCCCGCGACGGCGGGCAGGAGGGTGAGCGTGGAGGCCAGGACGAAGCCGAACTGCGGTGGGATCCTGCGCCCGGCGAGGGCGGAGACGAGGTCGGGGACGCTCACGGTGAAGGAAAAGAGCAGGAATACCAGCACGCAGGCCGTGGTCCGGGTTCCCAGCTCCAGCGCGAAGCCCAGACCCTCGGCCGTGACCCTCGCCGGGCCCCACTGGGCCAGCACGGTCTGGCCCTCAGGGAAGAAGAGGCCGTGCAGCACCAGCAGGGACAGGCACAGGGGCGTCAGGATCACCGCTCCTGCGGTCAGGACGCGCCCCGCAATGCCATGGCGCGCGGCAAGGATCACCGCGGCGAGGGCCACGGCGACAGACAGCGGCCAATACGCGGCCGCCGTGGTGACGACGGCGGCGCATACGGCGAGGGTCAGCGTGGTGAAGGGGTGCAGTCGCGGTGTCATGGTCGCTGTGTCAGTGTCGCAGGGTCGGGGTGTACCAGCCGCCGCGGGGCTCAGGCGTCCGGTGCTGCCGGGGCCTTGCCGGCGAGCACCCGGTAGCGCCGCACGAAGGGGAACTGGAAGGTGGTGCGGCGGGGCAGGGCGTAGGCGAGCAGCGCCGCGATGGTGAAGACGATCGCCTTGTCCATGGGGTCGGAAATCAGTGCCTGCTTGGTGATGGCGGCCAGGAGGGTGTCGCCCATGGCGCGGAAGGCGCTGACGATCGCCCCGGTACCCAGCCCCGATGTGCCGCCAAAGACGAACGCGGCGATCGGGGCGGAGACGACGCCGGCCAGGATGCCGGTGACGAACCCGGCGACGGGGGCGAGGTAGAAGCGGCGGAACAGCCCGCCGCGGGCGGCCATGCCGGCGAGGAAGCCGATGAGGGCGGCGCCGGCGGCGAACGGCAGGACGGTGGGGTTGAAGAAGGACCAGACGATGCTGCTCAGCGCGCCCGTGGCGGCGCCCGCTGCGGGTCCGGCGAGGACGGCGATCAGGACGGTGCCGATCGCGTCGATGTAGAACGGCAGGCCCGTGCTGCCCATCAGCTGTCCGAGGACCACGTTCAGGACCAGCGCCACCGGGATCAGGACCACGGTGGAGGTGGGCAGCGCCGGCAGGACGGCCACAATCAGCAGCACAGCGCCGAGCAGGAAGCCGCCGAGGGCAACGAGGGCCGAGAAGCTGGCCGGGCCGTTGGCAATGTCGGCGGGCTGGGTCAGCACCAGGAAGATGTAAGTGGCGGCGATGGCGGCGGCGCCGGCGATTTCGAGCAGGCGGCGCCTGCGGCCGGCCGCCTGTCCAGGGGCAATGATGGTGAGGGCTGGCTGTGACATGAGGGGTGTTCCTTCGGCTGGGTGCAACAAGATCCGCCTCATGTCACCTCGGCGCAGCTACTATCCTAGCGAGCGGCGGCCATTCTAGCGATCTGCAGACCCGTCCGGGCACTCCCCGCATTGGCCCGGCAATGATGTCCGGTTTCAGCCCGTCGGCGTCCGGCGTCCCACGTCCCGGGCAAGGGCGCCGATCGAGGAAATCAGTTCGTCGAAGCAGTGCCCGGGGTTGTTGTCGGAGACGATCCTGGCGTTCGGCGCCAACCCCCACAGCCCGCGGAAATCAGCCACCGTGGTGCCGATCAGCAGGGGCGAATCCGTTTCGACGTCGACCGTGGCCGGCCGGGTGGCGAACGGTGTGCGCCCCGCGGCAGCGCAGGCCGCGAAGGCGTCGTGCACGTGCGCCACATAGCCTTGGTCATAGAGCCGGTGAAATTCCATGTAGAAGCGCAGGGCGTCGGACAGGCACGCGACGAGGGGGTTCCCGGACTGGCTGCGCTGGCCTTCGGGCTGCTCCGGGAGGACGAGTTCGGGCTCCGGTGCACCGGCGGCCTCGCCAAGTCGGCGCAGGTGCTCCGGGTGCATCTCGATCCGCTCGGTCATTTCCAGGGCACACAGGATCGGCAGTTTGTCCTCGGGCAGGCCCCGGTAGGCGGCAAACACCTCTTTGGCGGCATGCGGATCCACCGACGTGTTCCATTCGGCCGTCGGGGTGGTGTTGCCCTGGTAGTAGAAGCTGCCGCCCATGATCACAAGTCCCCTGAGCAGCCGGGGAAGTTCGGGTTCCCGGCGCAGGGCCAGGGCGAAGTTGGTCAGCGGTCCGGTGATCAGGCCGGTGAGCTCCCCCGGGTGCGCCCGCACCTCCTCGACCCAGACGTCGACGGCGTGCCGGGCCGAGATCTGCTGGCGCGGCGGCGGCATCTCGGCGTAGCCGATGCCCTGCGGCCCGTGGGTCTCCTCGGTGGTGACCAGCGGGATCTCCAGCGGGACCTCGGCGCCGATGGCCACCTCGATGCCCTCGCGGCCGCACAGCTCCAGCAGGGCCAGGTTGTTCAGCGCCACCTGCCGGGCCCCGACGTTCCCGGCGGTGCACGTGATCGCCTGGATGTGGACCTCGGGCCGGGACAGCAGGTAGACCAGGGCCAGGGCGTCGTCGATCCCGGTGTCGACGTCCATCAGGATTGAATGCGTCACGGCAGGTTCCGCCGCGCCGGCGCTTGCAGCACTGTTCAGAACAGCGCCACCTTGGGCGTGCGCGGGAAGAGGTCGTCCAGCTCGGCGAGGTCGGCATGGCTGGGTTTCCAGGCCACGGCGGCGGCGTTCTGGCGTACCTGCTCCGGGGTGGTGGCGCCGGCGATGACGCTGCTGACGGACGGCTGGGCGGCCAGCCAGGAGAAGGCCACCTGGACTTCGTTGAGCCCGCGGTCGGCGGCGAACTTGCCGAAGGCACCCAGCTGTTCCCAGTCGGCGTTGTGGACCAGGTTGGTGCGGGTGTGGCTGAGCCGGCTTCCCTCGGGGGCCTGGCCGGCGGAGTATTTGCCGGTCAGCAGGCCGTTGGCGAGCGGGAAGTACGGCAGGACGCCCAGGCCGTAGGCCTCGGCCGCTGGGGTGACCTCGAGTTCGGCGCGCCGGTCCAGCAGGTTGTAGTGGTTCTGGCTGGAGATGAAGCGGGCTCCCCCGCGGGCGCGTGCCACGTACTCGGCCTCGGCGATCTGCCAGCCGGCCCGGTTGGAGTGGCCGATGTAGCGGACCTTGCCGCTGGTGACGAGGTCGTCGAGGGCCGAGAGCGTCTCGTCGATGGGCGTGAGCGGGTCCGGGGTGTGGAACTGGTAGAGGTCGATCCAGTCCGTGCCGAGCCGGCGCAGCGAGGCCTCCGCCGCCTTGATGATGTAGCGGCGGGATCCGCGCGCACCGAAGTCCTCGCCGTTGGCGCCGCGCATGTCCATGCCGAACTTCGTGCCGATGACCGCATCGTCGCGGCGGGAACCGAGGGCCTTGCCGAGCATTGACTCGCTGAGGCCGGGCTCGCGGCCGTAGGCGTCCGCGACGTCAAAGAAGGTGATCCCGGCGTCGAGCGCCGCGTGCACGACGGCGTCGGTGCCTTCCTGCGATTCAGTCACGGTCCCGGACCGGCCCAGGTTGTTGCAGCCAAGTCCCACGACAGAGACGGACAGTCCGGAAGTTCCAACGCGGCGGTATTCAGTCATGGTTTTAGCCTATATCGCCCCGGCGGGTGTCCCGGCCAGGCCGCCGCGGGCGGCGGAGAGCGGACCCCCGCTACCCTGCCGGCAGCTTCAGCCCGTGCTCGTCCATGGCGTCCTGGAGCTGCGCGAGGGTCCGGGGGCAGACGCCCGGCATCCCGGCAAGCCGGCGCCGGCCAAGCTGCACGAGGTGTTCGAGGGTCTCGACCCCCGCGTGCGCGAGCGACTTTCGCGCCGGCGCCGCGAGTCCCGCGGGCAGCGGGGTGCAGCCTGGT
Source organism: Arthrobacter sp. P4_F11 (assembly GCF_056401395.1). Classification (NCBI taxonomy): domain Bacteria; kingdom Bacillati; phylum Actinomycetota; class Actinomycetes; order Micrococcales; family Micrococcaceae; genus Arthrobacter; species Arthrobacter sp. P4_F11. Next base: position 70,893 of record NZ_JBFUJK010000004.1, on the reverse strand, counting down.
TTCGAGGGTTTGCGCGTCATTGCGTTGCCTTTCAGTCCGTGCCCCCAAACTGGTGTGAGCCGTGCCCGGCTCCTTGCCCGTGCTGCCTAAAGCGTGAAGCTGTTCGCCGGCTTCGGCGAGTGCTTGAGCTTGAAAGTATCCTCGCCAAACGGCGCGGCGCCAATGCTCAGTTTGGTGAAGTCGAGGTCTTCGCCGCGGATGCAGACCTTGATGGCGTTGACCGTCTTATTCACGTCCGGGGTGAGGCAGAAGATGTTGAGCCGGGCGTCGGAAAATTCGCTGCGGTCCACGATCCCCAGGCCCCGCCAGGCCAGATGGCTGATCAGGGCGTCTTTGGCTTTTTCCTCGAGGTACCGGTCGCGGCTGGTCCCCTCTTTGGTCTTCAGCGCGTACTGGGCCACTACCCAGGACTGTTCCTCCGCCGGGATTTCGGCGTAGCCGTCCTCGGCGCACTGGGCCGCGAAGGCGTCCATGAGGCGCTCCGCGGCCTCGGCGTCCGCGACGTCGGTCTCGTCCGTCTTGCTCTGGTGTCCGACGACGCCGTGGTTCATCACGAACTGGCTGTAGTCCTCATCAAACCAGGCCTCCCTAAAGTGCAGCGTGCCCTCTTCGTCACGCTTGTAAACTCTGATAATTCCACTCATATGCCAGTTCCTTCCTGGGCCGTCCGGCGCCGGATTCAGTGGCGCCCACGGGTAGTGCTCAACGGATGTGCTGGCTACAGCTGCGGGATGCTGCCGGTGCTGGGGTGTTCCTGGCCGGGCAAGGGGCGCGCAAACGGCACCTTGGTGCCCAGGACCTGGGCGACGACGTCGTGCGTGATCTGCTGGGCGGTCAGGCCCACGCGTTCGAGCACCTGGCTGCGCGTGCCGTGTTCGAGGAACTCGACCGGCAGGCCGACCTCGTTGAGGGCGGTGTCCACGCCCGCGGCACGCATCTCCTGGCGGATCCGGGAACCGACGCCGCCGGCCCGCACACCGTCCTCGATGCAAATGACCAGGCGGTGGCGCGCGGCGAGATCGATGATGGACTGCCGGACCGGGAGGACCCAGCGGGGATCCACCACCGTGGAGCTGATGCCCTGGGCACCGAGCCGGCTGGAGACGTCCAGCGCGAGTTCTGACATGGCGCCCACGCTGACGATCAGGACGTCGTTCTCGCTCGAGCCCGCGGGCCGGCGGGCCAGCACGTCCACGCCGTCGTCCAGGCGTTCGACCGCCTCGACTTCGGGGCCGACGTTGCCCTTGGAGTAGCGGAGCACGCTCGGGGCGTCTTCAATGGCCACGGCCTCGCGCAGTTCCTCCCGCAGCCGGGTGGCGTCGCGCGGCGCGGCGAGGTGCAGCCCGGGGACGATCTGGACCATGGCCATGTCCCACATGCCGTGATGGCTTGCGCCGTCGGGTCCGGTGACGCCGGCCCGGTCCAGCACGATCGTGACGCCGGCTTTGTGCAGGGCGACATCCATCAGCAGCTGGTCGAAGGCACGGTTCAGGAACGTCGCGTAGACCGCAACCACCGGGTGCAGTCCCCCGAACGCCATGCCGGCAGCCGAGGTGAGGGCGTGCTGCTCGGCGATGCCGACGTCGAACACGCGCTCCGGGTGCCTGGCGGCGAACTTGTGCAGCCCGACCGGAATCAGCATGGCACCGGTAATCCCGACGATGTCCTGGCGCTCGTCGGCGATGTCAGCGATCTCGTCGGCGAACACCGCGGTCCAGGACTTCGCGCCACCGGCCTCGGTGGGCGCGCCGGTCTCCGGATCGATGATCCCTACGGCATGGAATTGGTCCGCTTCATGGGCGCGGGCCGGGGCGTAGCCGTGGCCCTTTTCCGTCATGGCGTGCACAATCACGGGGCCGGCATAGTTCTTGGCGGTGGACAGGGCGTTTTCCATGGCCTGGAGGTCGTGGCCGTCGACGGGACCGATGTACTTCATGCCGAGGTCCTCGAACATGCCCTGCGGGGCCCACCAGTCCTTGATGCCCTTCTTCATGGCGTGCAGGCTCTTGTACGTGAACTGCCCCGCGGGGCCGCCCTTCTGCAGTTTGCGCTTCCACCACTCGAGCGTGCCTTCATAGGAGGGGGCGGCCCGGAGGGAATCGATGGTGGGGCGCAGGGACGCCAGGTAGTCGGCGAAGCCGCCGACCGTCGGGGCGTACGAGCGGCCGTTGTCGTTGACCACGATCACGACACGGCGTTTCTTGTCCGCCGCGATGTTGTTGATGGCCTCCCAGGCCATGCCGCCGGTCAGGGCGCCGTCGCCCACCACCGCGACGACGAAGCGGTCGCCGTCGCCGGTCAGCTGCCGGGCGCGCGAGATGCCGTCGGCCCAGGACAGCGAGGAAGACGCGTGCGAGCTTTCGACGATGTCGTGCTTGGATTCGCCGCGGTCCGGGTAGCCGGACATGCCGCCCTGCTGGCGAAGCGTGCTGAAATCCTGCCGTCCGGTGAGGAGCTTGTGCACGTAGGACTGGTGCCCTGTGTCGAAGACAATGCTGTCGCGGGGGGAATCGAAGATCCGGTGCACCGCGATGGTGAGCTCGACGACGCCGAGGTTCGGGCCCAGGTGCCCTCCCGTCCGGGAGACGTTGCCGATCAGGAAATCCCTGACCTCGGCTGCCAGCTGATCCAGCTGCGCCCCGGACAACTTACTCAGGTCCTGCGGATTCCGGATGGTGTCCAAGATTCCCAACGGCCCCTCCTTCGGGTGGTAGACATGCCTTTTAACTCTAACGCCTCCGGGCAGGCCGCCGCGCCGGAGGCGTTCCGGCGCCCTGCACGGCCCCGCCCGCCGCTCCCCCGCTCCAGATCCAGCACCCGCGGCCGAAACCGGGAAACGCAACGGCCCCGGCCGGTCAGTGACCGGCCGGGGCCGTTGCATGCGTTACCGGAGCGTGCCCGGCAGCTCCGCTAGTGTGCGGAGATCTGGCGCAGGACGTACTGCAGGATGCCGCCGTTGCGGTAGTAGTCTGCCTCGCCCGGGGTGTCGATGCGCAGCACGGCGTCGAAGGACGTGACGGAACCGTCTTCGGCGGTGGCCGTGACCTTGAGGGTCTTCGGCGTGGTGCCGTCGTTCAGGGCGGTGACGCCCTCAACTGCGTAGGTTTCCGTACCGGTCAGGCCGAGGCTGGCGGCGTTCTGGCCGGCCGGGTACTGCAGCGGGAGGACACCCATGCCGATCAGGTTGGAGCGGTGGATGCGCTCGTAGCTCTCGGCAACGACAGCCTTGACGCCCAGCAGGGCAGTGCCCTTGGCGGCCCAGTCACGGGACGAACCCGAGCCGTACTCCTTGCCGGCCAGGACCACCAGCGCGGTGCCGGCTGCCTGGTAGTTCTGCGCGGCGTCGTAGACGTAGGCCTGCGGGCCGTCGGCCTGGGTGAAGTCGCGGGTGAAGCCGCCCTCCACGCCGTCCAGGAGTTGGTTCTTGATGCGGATGTTCGCGAACGTGCCGCGGATCATGACCTCGTGGTTGCCACGGCGTGAGCCGTAGGAGTTGAAGTCCTTGCGCTCCACACCGTTGGCCAGCAGGTACTGGCCGGCCGGGGTGTCCGACTTGAAGGAACCGGCCGGGGAGATGTGGTCCGTGGTGACGGAGTCGCCCAGCTTGAGCAGCACGCGCGCACCGGTGATGTCCTGGACCGGCTCCGGCTGGGCCTTCATGCCCTCGAAGTACGGGGGCTTGCGGACGTACGTGGACTTCTCGTCCCAGGCGAAGGTGTCGCCGGCGGGGGTGTCGAGCGCCTTCCAGCGATCGTCGCCCTCAAAGACGCCTTCGTAGCCGCGGGCGAACATTTCCTTGTCGATCGAGGAATCGATGACCTGCTGGACCTCGACCGGGTTCGGCCAGATGTCCTTCAGGAAGACGTCGTTGCCGGCCTCGTCCTGGCCCAGGGCGTCGTTGTCGAAGTCGAAGTCCATGGAACCGGCCAGGGCGTAGGCGATGACCAGCGGCGGGGAGGCCAGGTAGTTCATCTTCACGTCCGGGTTGATCCGGCCTTCGAAGTTACGGTTGCCGGAGAGCACCGCGGTGACGGAGAGGTCGTTGGCCTGGATGGCCTCGGAGATCTCGGCGTCGAGCGGACCGGAGTTGCCGATGCAGGTGGCGCAGCCATAGCCCACGATGTAGAAGCCGAGCTTCTCCAGGTACGGGGTCAGGCCCGACTTGTTGTAGTAGTCGGTGACCACCTTGGAACCGGGAGCCACGGAGGTCTTGACCCACGGCTTGGACGTCAGGCCCTTGTCGACGGCGTTGCGGGCCAGCAGTGCGGCGGCCAGCATCACGGACGGGTTGGACGTGTTGGTGCAGGAGGTGATCGAGGCGATCGAGACCGCGCCGTGGTCGAGCTCGAACTCGCGTCCGTCCGCGGTCTTGACGCTGACCTTGTTGGACGGGCGGCCGTTGGACTTCGGGCCGTGCGCGTGCGGGGCCACGTCGCTCGGGTGCGACGAAGAGGCGGTGAATGAGGGCGAGTCCGAAGCCGGGAAGCTTTCGTCGATCGCTTCGTCCAGGCTTCCGTCGGCCAGGTCTTCCTTCACGTAGTTGCGCAGGTCCTCGCGGAACTGGGCCTTGGACTCCGTGAGGATGATGCGGTCCTGCGGGCGCTTCGGGCCGGAGATCGACGGAACAACCGTGGACAGGTCCAGTTCGAGGTACTCGGAGAACTTGATCTCGCGGGAGGGGTCGTGCCAGAGGCCCTGTTCCTTCGCGTACGACTCCACGAGCGCGACGTTCTCGTCGGACCGGCCGGTGAGGCGCAGGTAGTCGAGGGTGACGTCGTCGATCGGGAACATCGCGGCGGTGGAACCGAACTCCGGGCTCATGTTGCCGATCGTTGCACGGTTGGCCAGCGGCACAGCCGCGACGCCTTCACCGTAGAACTCGACGAACTTGCCGACCACACCGTGCTTGCGCAGCTGCTCGGTGATGGTCAGGACGACGTCGGTGGCGGTGGCGCCGGCCGGGATGGAGCCGGTGAGCTTGAAGCCCACGACGCGCGGGATGAGCATGGACACGGGCTGGCCGAGCATGGCAGCCTCGGCCTCGATGCCGCCAACGCCCCAGCCCAGTACGCCCAGGCCGTTGACCATGGTGGTGTGCGAGTCGGTGCCGACGCAGGTGTCCGGGTAAGCGCGGACAACGCCGTCGACTTCACGGGTCATGACGGTGCGGGCCAGGTACTCGATGTTGACTTGGTGCACAATGCCGGTGCCCGGCGGGACGACCTTGAAGTCGTCAAATGCAGTCTGGCCCCAGCGCAGGAACTGGTAACGCTCCCCGTTGCGCTGGTATTCGATCTCCATGTTGCGCTCCAGTGCGCCGGAGTTGCCGAAGGCGTCAATCTGGACCGAGTGGTCAATGACCATTTCGGCCGGTGCCAGCGGGTTGACCCGCTTCGGGTCTCCGCCGAGCTCCTTGACGGCCTCACGCATGGTGGCGAGGTCAACGACGCACGGCACGCCGGTGAAGTCCTGCATGATCACGCGCGCCGGCGTGAACTGGATCTCGGTGTCGGGCTCGGCGCTGGGATCCCAGCCTGCCAGCGCACGGACGTGGTCGGCCGTGATGTTGGCACCGTCCTCGGTCCTCAACAGGTTTTCAAGCAATACCTTGAGGCTGAACGGAAGGTTTTCTGCACCTTCGACGGAGTTCAACCGGAAAATTTCATATTCGGTTCCGGCTACATTAAGTTTGCCTTTTGAACCGAAGCTGTCCACAATGCTCATCGCAGGACTCCTCTCGCAACAGTTTCATCTTTGCCGCGCCGCAGGACCCTTGCTAGTTAGGTCGGCCTAACTAATACAGGCATCGGTACATCAAGGTACGCAATGCAGGTAAGAAACGCAGGGAACGGCCGATCAACGCCAGTCCATTAACAGCAATGGTGATGGAGCGCGACGACGGACTACTACGCCCATCCTAGTGGCATCACGGTTGGGGAGTCAGTAACGCCACAGTCTCCATGTGGTGGGTGTGCGGATAGAGGTCGAAGGCACGCAGCCCGGCCATGCCCCAGCCGCCCTGCCGGAAGTAGCCGAGGTCGCGGGCGAACGACGCCGGATCGCAGGAGACGTAGGCAACGGCCCGGGGACCGGCGTCGATCAGCTGTTTGACTACCGCCTTGCCGGCACCTGCGCGTGGCGGGTCCAGGATCAGGGCGTCGAAGTTGCGGGGTTTCTGCCGCAGCACGCGCTCCACACGGCCCTGGACGATCTCGACCTGGGCGGCGTCGTGCAGGTTCTTGCGTGCATCGCGGCTGGTTCCGGGTGCTCCCTCGACAGAGAGCACGGATCCGGTCACGCCCACGGCATCGGCCAGCGGTGCCGTGAACAGTCCGGCCCCGGCGTACAGGTCCGCCACCACCGAGCCCGGCGCGAGGTAGCCGCCGTCGTGCAGGAAACCGGTGACGGCGCCGACGAGTGTCTCCGGGGCATCCCGGTGGATCTGCCAGAAGCCGTCGCCGGTAACCCGGTACTCGTGGCCCGCGGCGGACTCCTGGACGTAGGTGCGGCCGCGCAACTGCAGCACCTCGCCGGTGGCCGGGTCCAGGCTGGCGACCGAGACGTCGTCGGGCAGCTGGGCCAGGATGCCGCTGAGCCGCTTGGACCGGGTTCCCGGGGCTGGGACCAGCAGCACCAGCGGCCGGGAGCCGTTCGCCGGGGCGGCAACCTCGACCCGGTCGATGCCCTGCAGGTCGATGTCCCAGAGCCGGAGCGCGTTGATCCCGTCCACGGCCAGCGGCATGTCGCGCACGGGCAGGATGGCATCGGAGCGGTGGGCGTGCATGCCGAGCTTGCCGGCCGCCGTCACGGCGAAGCCGGCGCGCGTCCGCCAGCCCAGGCCGGAAGGGGCCGGCTCCCCCGCACTGCCGGCATCCTCCGGCGCGCCTGCGCCGGCCCCTGCCGCCGCGCCGACGGCTTCGACTGTGATCTGCCCCGCCGGCGCAAATTCGACGCCGGCCAGCCGCTTGAGCTGTTCGGCCAGGACCTCGGCCTTGAGGCTGCGCTGGCGCGCCAGGGACATGTGGCCGAGTTCGGCGCCGCCGACGGGCGGGTGCCGGTGCGACCAGGAACGCGCGGAATCGGCGAGGTCCCAGAAGTGCGGCACCCGGTCCGGGGAGGGCTCCAGGACCTCCACCACATCGGCGCGCCAGAATTTCGCGGCCGGGCCGTCGTCAGTGAGCCGGACACGGGCCTTTTCACCGGGAATGCCGTGCCGGACGAAGATGACGCGTCCCTCGTGCCGGGCCACGCAGTGCCCGCCGTGGGCGACGGGTCCGACATCTACGACGAGATCGGTGTGGGCGTGCGTCCGGGTGTCGGGGGTCATTGGATATCCTGCAGGTTCTTGGCTTCTTCGGACGATTTCAGCTGCCACGGCACACTGGCCACCATGACGCCGGGCTCGAAGTGCAGCCGGGTCTTGATGCGCAGCGCGGTCTGGTTGTGGACGAGTTGCTCCCACCATTTGCCCACGACGTACTCCGGGATGTAGACAACGATCAGGTCGCGGGGCGAATCCCGGCGCATGCTCTTGATGTACTCCATGATCGGGGTCACCGTTTCACGGAACGGGCTGGCAAGCACGGTCAGCGGCACCGGGATTTCGAGCTTCTCCCAGTCCGCAACTGTCGCCTCGGTCTCTTCGGGGCTGATGTCCACCGTGATGGCATCCAGCCGCGACGGGCGTGAGGCCCGGGCGTAGGCGAGGGCGCGCAGCACCGGTTTGCGCACGTGCGAGACGAGCAGCACGGCGTGCACACGGGTGGGCAGCGCGCGCGGCGAGGAGTCCTCGTCCACGGCGAGTTCCTTGGCCACGTTGTCATAGTGCGCCCGGATGCTCCACATGATCAGGAACAGCACGAACATGGCCAGCAGTGCGATCCAGGCGCCCTGGGAGAACTTGGTGATGAGGACGATCACCAGCACCAGGGCGGTCATGCAAAAGCCCACCGTATTGATGGTCCGGGATTTGATGATGCGCAACCGCACGGCGGAGTCCTTGGACAGTTTCAGTTCCCGGCCCCAGTGCCTGATCATGCCCAGCTGGCTCATCGTAAAGGAGATGAAGACGCCCACGATGTAGAGCTGGATGAGCTTGGTGACGTCGGCGTTGAAGGCGAGGATCAGAACGATGGCGCCGGCCGCCAGGGCCAGGACGCCGTTGCTGAAGGCCAGCCGGTCGCCACGGGTGCGCAGCTGGCGCGGCAGGTAGCCGTCCTGGGCCAAAATTGAGCCGAGTACCGGGAAGCCATTGAACGCCGTGTTGGAGGCGAACACCAGGATGACGCCGGTGGCGGCCACCACGATATAGAACGGGATGGACCCCTCGCCGAAAACTGTCTGCGCGATCTGGCTGATAGCCGGGTTCTGGATGTACCCCTCTTCCAGCGGTTTGCCGTTCAGGAGGAATTCCGTCGCCGGATCCAGCACGATGTGCACCTTGGTGGCGTTGGCCAGGTAGATGATGCCCGCGAGCATGGCGGAGGCAATCACGCCGAGCAGCAGCAGAGTGGTGGCCGCGTTCTTGCTCTTGGGCTTCTGGAAGTTGGGCACACCATTGCTGATGGCCTCGACGCCGGTCAGGGCCGCCGCACCGGAGGAGAAGGCACGCAGCAGCAGGAACGCGCCGGCCAGGCCGACAAGTCCTTCATCGAAGCCCGGCTCCGGCACAATCTCGAACGCTGCCGAGGGTGCCTGCCCCAGTTGGCCTGTCACGGCCTGGTAGATCCCGACGGCGGTCATGCCCAGGATGGAGGCCATGAAGATGTAGGTCGGGACGGCGAAGACACTGCCGGCCTCCCTGATGCCGCGCAGGTTCACGAGGGCCAGGATGATGACGCCGATCGTGGCAATCGCCGCCTGCTGTCCGTGCAGCGAGGGCACGGCGGTGGTCAGGTACGTCGCGGCCGAGGACATGGACACGGCCACGGTCAGGACGTAGTCGACCAGCAGCGCCGAGGCGACGGTGAGGCCGGCAAATTTGCCGAGGTTGACGTTGGCGATCTCGTAGTCGCCGCCGCCGGAGGGGTAGGCGTGGACGTTCTGGCGGTAGGAGGCCACCACGGTCAGGAGCACCACCATGACGGCGAGGCCCACCCACGGGGCGACGGCGACAGCGCTGACGCCGGCGATGGCCAGGGTCAGGAGGATTTCGTCCGGGGCATAGGCCACGGAGGACAATGCATCCGAAGCGAAAATGGGCAGCGCGATCCGCTTCGGCAAGAGCGTGTGGGCCAGACGGTCGTTCCGGAAGGGCTTGCCTACCAGCACCCGCTTCACGGCATTGAAAATTGTCAGCACCACACAAAGCTAGTCTGATTCGGACGCGATGTCATGACGGCGAAGTCGGCGTCCGCAAGGGCGCCGGCCGGCGCCCCGTGCCCGTGGCCTTCCGGGACCGCGTGGCCGGTAGAGTTTTACGCAGTATCAGACGCAGAACCAAGAGGAGGCCCATGTGGCGCACTTCGTGATCATGGGTTGTGGCCGTGTCGGGGCAACCCTGGCACACACGCTCGAGGACGCCGGGCATTCGGTGGCCATCATCGACCAGGACGACCGCGCCTTCCGGCGGCTCCGCACAGGATTTTCCGGACGGAAGGTCACGGGGGTCGGGTTTGACCGCGAGACGATGAAGCGCGCCGGCGTAGAGGAAGCCTACGCCTTCGCGGCGGTTTCCAGCGGCGACAACTCCAACATCCTCGCCACCCGGGTGGCGCGGGAGACCTTCCACGTGCCCCATGTGGTGGCCAGGATCTATGACCCGGGCCGCGCCGAAATCTACCAGCGCCTCGGCATTCCCACGGTCGCCGCGGTCCGCTGGAGCGCCGACCAGGTACTGCGCCGCATCCTGCCCGAACAGCACATCGCCGGTGACTTCCGGGAGCCCTCGGGCCGGCTGGTGCTCGCCGAGGTTGACCTCAACCCCGACTGGATCGGGCACCCGATCTCCTCGATCGAGAAGGCGGCCGGCATCCGGATCGCGTATCTGACCCGGTTCGGTGAGGGCATGCTGCCCGCTGCCGCCACGTCCTACCAGGACGGCGACACTGTCCACGCCATGCTGAACGTGGACCGGAGCTCCGAGATCGGCCACATTCTCGCCAAATCCCCCGCCAAGGAGTCCTGAGTGAAAGTCGTCATCGTCGGTGCCGGAAGCGTCGGGTCCTCGATCGCCCGCGAGTTGCTGGCCCACAAGCACGAAATCCTGCTGATCGACGAGAAGCCGGAGGTCATCGGCCGGAGCGGGCTGCGCGGAGCCCACTGGCTGGTCGGTGATGCCTGCGAGCTGAGCACGCTGCAGGACGCCAAACTCGAGGACGCCGACGTCGTGGTTTCCGCCACCGGTGACGACAAGGTCAACCTGGTGGTCTCGCTGCTGGCCAAAACGGAATTCGGCGTCGGGCGTACCGTCGGCCGGGTCAACAACCCCAAGAACGACTGGATGTTCGACGACTCCTGGGGCGTCGACGTCGCGGTCAACACCCCGCAGCTGATGACCGCCCTGGTGGAGGAGGCGGTGGAGATCGGTGACCTGGTGCGGCTGCTGACACTGCAGACCGGGGTGTCCTCGCTGGTGGAGTTCACGGTCCCGCACGACTCGCATGTGATCGGGCTGACCGTGGGCGATGTCCAGTGGCCCGAGGACGCCACCCTCGTTGCGATCCTGCGGGACCAGGCGCCCATCACGCCGAGCCGCGACGACGTGATCGACGGCGGCGACGAACTGTTCTTTGTCACCACGATCGCGGCCGAGGACGACCTCCGCGCCCTGCTGGCGCCCGAATCACCGCTGGAGGACCAGCACCCGGTGACCTCGGACCAGCATGGCCACGGCACCCAGCCGGCCGGGGACGACGGCTTCGACGGCTGATCCGTTCCGCTCCCAATAGTTGCGCTACCAGATATGGCCGTTCCCGAAGTTTGGGAACGGCCATATCTGATAGCGCATCGGGTCAGTTGGCCTCTGGGGCCGCGGCGGGCACCGGGGCCGGCCGGGTGATCAGCCACGCAATCCAGATGCCGAGGATGTACAGCGGGGCGCCCATGAGGAGCCTGGTGGTGGCGAGGGCGGCGAGGCCCTGCTCGCCCATAAAGTAGAGCGGCACCTGCACCACGAGCCGCAGGACCAGCACGGCAACGATCACCCACGTGCCGATGCTGTACGCCCTGATCCGTTTCGGGTCCTTGCGCCATTCCAGGCCCTCGTTGCGGATGAAGCCGAAGAGCAGGCCGGCGATCGGCCAGCGCACGAACACGGAGATCGACATTGCCAGGATGTAGCCGACGTTGGTGAAGAACCCCAGGACGTAGAAGTTCTCTGCTTTGCCGGTCGAGGTGGCCAGCCAGGCGGAGAGGCCGACGCCGATGAAGCCGGCGAGAGCCTGCGTCAGTGGTTTGCGCTGAACCAGCCGCGCCACGGTGAAGACGGCGGCCACCGCCAGGGAGGCCGTGACGGCCATCGCCAGGTTTTCCCGGTCGATAGTGAAGGCAATCAGGAAGACCAGGCCCGGGAGGATGCTCTCGGCGATGCCCTGGATGCCGCCGGCGCTTCTAAGCACATCGATGTTGCCGTTGCTCGACCGGTGCAGGCCGGCCTTGGCCGCGTAGTCCCCGGCAAGCTGTGCGACAGTTGGCGCGGCGGTTGTGGGCTGGGCGGTTGTGGGCTGGGCGGTTGTGGGCTGTGCGGTTGTGGGCTCGGAAGTCACGGGTGCGGACATGTCCCGGCCGCCGTCCGCGGATTCCACCGGCTCCTGCCGGTCGGTGTCTTGTTGAGGCCGCTCCTGGCGGGCCCGCTCGGGGTGTTCGGGCAAGGTCATTGCTCCTCCTGGCGGGAGAGTATTTCGTAGCGGGGGTTGAAGATCGTGGGCAGCCCGTCGCGGATGGTGACCATGCCCTCGAGCCGGAGCTCCGTTCCGGCGTCGACGCCGGGGATCCGGCGCCGGCCCAGCCATACAACGCGCAGCCGCTCCTTGGGACCGGCCGGCCGCTGGCGCTGGGCACCGGGGCGCACCCGGTGTGTTGATACCCCGTTGGCCGGCAGGCTGCTGGCCGCCCCGGCACCGGAGCCGGCTTTGGCACCAAAACCCGGGAAACGGCTGACGGGCGCAGGTACGTCGTGATCGATCAGGATCGCAATGAAGGAAGCCACCTGGTTGGCGGGCACGTACGTGACGGACTCGATGAAGCCGTGGCACAGCACCCGCCCGCGGTCCGGCAAGTCCCGGACGGACATGGCGGCGGTGGCTTTCTTGCCGGCGGCATCAGCCAATCTGGGTTATCTCCGGTCCGCGTTCGGGCTGTTCGAATTCGGGGGCCGCCTGCGGCGACGGTGCAGCGGCGGTGTCCTTGGGCAGGCGCAGCTGCAGCAGGTCACGCGGCGGCATGGGGTTCTCGCCGCGGACCACGACGATCTTCCGGAAGAGCCCCTCCAGTCCGGCCGCCGCGTCGCGGTCAAGGGCTGCCTCGCCGCCGAAGACTCCGCGGAGGAACCAGCGCGGGCCATCGACGCCGATGAAGCGGGCCACGCGGTATCCCTGGCTGCCGTCCGCACCGCCGGCGGGAAGCTTCGCCACGAGTTCGGTGCCGAAGCTGCCCTCGACCTCCTCGACCTGGCCGCCCTGGCTGCCGACCGACTGCCCGATCTGCTCACGGATTTCATCCCACAGGCCCTCGGAGCGGGGGGCGGCGAAGGCCTGCAGCTGAAGGCTCGATCCCTCCAGGTCCATGGTGACGGCGACGACGCGCTGGCTCGCCTCTTCAACCTCCAAGCGGAGCTGGAGCCCCTCGCGGGGTGCGATCAGCAGCGCACCGAGGTCCACGTACCCGTCCTGGTCGTCGATTTCCGAGACGTCGAAGGGGCCGGTCGCGGCCCGGCCGGCGGTTTCGGCAACGTTCCCGGCCGGTGTCGCGGCGGCGTCACCGGCAGCTTCCGTGGCCACAGCGTTCTGGTCCGTATCGGCCCCGGTCGGCTGCTCCTGTTTGGCTTTCCTGCCGCGCCCAAAAACCATGGGGTGTCTCCTTCAGTTGTGATCCTGTACCGCCGCCCGGCGCCGTCCTGGCGCCTGTCCGCCCGCTACCCCGCGGCCGGCTCCTTAATTCCGTGCATTATTGCCTGCATGTGCTGCAGTGCCAGCGGCACTGCAGAAACGCAGTTGGCTCCCGTGGCGTTGCCGGGGCCTGCGCTCAGGCCGGTCCGCCGAAACCGCCGGTGGAACCGAAGCCTCCCCCGCCGCGGACGGAGCCGTCGAGCTCCTCGACCGGGAGGAACCTGGCGTACTCCACGCGCTGAATGACCATTTGTGCAATTCTATCGCCGCGGCGGAGCTCGATCGCCTCGTCCCGGTCCGTATTGAGCAGTGTCACCGCGATTTCACCGCGGTAGCCGGCGTCCACGGTCCCCGGGGCGTTCACCACCGTGAGTCCGTGCTTGGTGGCGAGGCCGGACCTGGGGTGGATCAGCGCAACGAATCCATCCGGAAGCGCAATCGAGACGCCTGTCGGGACGAGGCGGCGCTCCCCCGGGGCGAGGACGACGTCCTCGCGGGCGCGGAGGTCAGCGCCCGCATCGCCCGGGTGCGCGTACGACGGCGGCTCGAGCCCGTCGTCGAGCATCTTCAGCTGTACCGTCAAGGTGGGCGTTCCGTAGGCTGCGTCGCTGGCCGTCGGTGCGGCACTGGCGACGGCGGTGTTTTCTTCAGTCACAGTCCCTCACTCTAACGCCCGCAAGGAACATCGTCCTAGCCGCCGCTGGCCTGCCCGGGCACGGCCCCCGCGGGTTGATCCAGGGCTGGAGCCGGGCGGGGCCGAGGTGAAATAGCCCGGGAAAGATGAAAAGCTGTGCTTATGCCCGAATCCAGCGCAGCCGCGCCTGCCCCGAAGAGCGCCCCGAGCGACTCCACTGCCCTTTACTCCGAGAAGCTTTGGCCGAACTTCTGGATCTGGCTGGTCGCGGCGGGGTTCTCCAGTGCCGGGATCCTCATGCTGGCGCCCATCAGCATCTGGGCCGGTATCACCGCAGCGATCGTGCTCTTCGTCATCATCACCGTGCTGCTGGTCCTGTCCACGCCGTCAATCACTGTCACGAGGACCACCCTGAAGGTGGGCAGGGCCACAATTGAACGCGGGTTCCTGGGCAAGGCCACGGCGTTCCGGGGCAAAGAAGCGACGGCGGAGCGGGGCACCCGGCTCAATGGGCTGGCGTTCCTGTGTATCCGTGGGTGGGTGGATCCGGTGGTCCGAATCGAGATCGAGGACCCCTCGGACCGCACCCCGTACTGGCTGGCGTCAAGCCGCCACCCGGAGCAACTGATCGCCGCGCTCAACGCTTAGTTCCCACCGCCTCCTGCACGGCTCTCCCCAACTCCCAGAGGGCACCTCACGTCGGCTCCTCCCCGGTCCTGACATGCGTGCCCGGGATCCGGGATGCGGGGTCCTGGTCAGGGCTGCCGCGTGCCTAGCCCTCGCAATCCTTGCAGTACTTGAGGCCGTCCTTTTCGCGGGCAATCTGCGAACGGTGGCGGACGAGGAAGCAGGAGGCACACGTGAATTCGTCAGCCTGGGCGGGCAGGACCCGGACCAGCAGTTCCTCCCCGGACAGGTCTGCGCCGGGAAGTTCGTAGCCTTCGGCGAGGTCGGACTCATCTTCATCCACCACGGCGGAAGGCTTCTCCGTACGCCGCGCCTTCAGAGCCTCAATCGAATCCTCGCTGAGGTCTTCTTCGGTCTTACGCGGCGCATCGTAATCAGTCGCCATTATTTGTTGCTCACACTCCGCATTCGTTCGATTGATTCGCCGTTCCGGGATGGCCCGCCGGGATGGTAACCCTGGGCTCCGGGAACGGTTCACCGTTGTAACGCCGGACATGCGGTTTTTGTGCCCGGTGTCGGGTCATTTTTGCTTAAGCGCCTCCCGAATGCCAGAGCCCACCGGTCCCCTCGCCCCGATCTCTCCCACAGACCAGCAAAAACCGGCGGAAAGTCGCGGAAAGTCGCGGAAAATCACGGCGCGCCTGCCGTCCTAACCCGAAATGCGTCCCGCTGGTGGCAGAGTTTCGATTGTTAGTAATGCCAGGGTGGAGGATTTGTATGCAGGATCTACGGCTTGTAGGCGTCCACGACGACGGAGAGCATCTCCTGTTGAGTGGCACCGGCGGCGAGATGTTCCAGCTGCCGATCGATGAAGCACTTCGGGTGGCAGCCAGCCGGACGTCGGCGAAGACCGCGTCCAGCGCGGCCGCACCCCCTATTGCCATGTCACCGCGCGACATCCAGACCAGGATTCGCAACGGGGCCACCGCCGCCGAAGTGGCGGAACTGTCCGGAATTCCGCTGGAGAAAGTCCAGCGCTACGAGGGCCCGGTCCTGGCCGAACGCGAGTACATCGCGCAGCAGGCCCGCAAGGTGGAGGTCGCCTCCCCCGCCCCGGGCCACGACGCCTACCGGTCGGTGTTCGGTGAAAACCCGGCGTCCCTCAGCGACATGGTCGAGCACCGGCTCAGGGCCCACGGTGTCGAGCCCTCAACCCTGGAGTGGGATTCCTGGCGACGTCCCGACGGCAGCTGGAACGTGGTGGCCCGCTTCGATCCCAAGCCCGACGGCCCGGCCGGAATCGGCGAGGAGCCGCCGGCCCTGTGGACCTTCCACCCCGCCCGGAAGACCCTGCAAAACGCCAACCGCTGGGCCCAGCAGCTGAGCGAACTTGAGCCGCTCGAAGGCCCAGTGCCGACCCGGCGCCTTACGGCCGTCTCCGACCGGCCCTTCGACTTTGAAACCGATGCCGAGGCCGCGGCCCGCACAGCGACCGGCCAGCACAGCATTATTCACCAGATGCTGCTCCAGCAGGACAGGATCCACCAGGAACAAGACGCCGACGGGCTGCTGGACATGCTGCGTTCCCGCCGCGGCCAGCGGATCGGCGTGGACGAGGACGCGGACGATGCCCTTGCCACGCTCCTGACCACCGGCGTCCCCGCGGCCCACCCCCGCCCGTCGGAGGTCCCGGAAGCAACCGGGATTCCGGCAGCTGTGGAGCCGGATGCCATCCCCGAATCCGCTGCGGAGGGCGATCCCGTCCCGGCCGAGACCGATCCGGCTCTCATCAACCCCGGTCTGCCGGACGTTCCTGCAGTGGAGGCCGCCGCGTCGGAAACCGACTCCTTCACGCGACGGCGCGACGGCAGGCCGTCGATGCTCTCGCGGCTGAGCCTCGCACCGCGCCTCCCGGAGGAGGACGATGCCCTGAAACTGCACGACGGCGTCAGCACGGAGACCCGGGAAGTCACCATCGCGGCCTCGCAACTGCGCCCGGCCCCTAAGAGCGGCCCGATGGCGAGCCCGGGCCTGGATGAATTGATCGGCGGCGGAACGTCCCGGCGGCAGCACCGCGAGTCCCACGCCGCTGCCCGGAGCGAGCCCGGAACGGACCAGCCCGAGCGCCAGCCGGCCAAGCCGAAGCGCTCCAGCGTTCCGAGCTGGGACGAAATCGTCTTCGGAACCCGCAACGACCAATAAGAACAGCCCGAATTTCGAGCAGGAATTTCCGTCCCAATATTTCAGGCTCAGTCCAATATTTCAGGCAGGGATTTCCGTCCCGAATTTCAGGCAGCGATTTCCGGCGTGGCCGTCAGCCGCGGGGTGCTTTTTTACCGTCGGCCTGGAAGTAGAGCAGCGGGACTTCCCGCTCGGCTTTCGTCAGGGAACCGTGCTGGCCCACGACCTCAACGGCAGTGGGCCGGACCCTGCGTGTATCGTAAAGCGCCAGCGCGTCCCGGGCCGCGATCATGACGTCGCCGATCCGCAAGGCAGCCTCGGCCCGCACGTCGCCGAACAGGCCGCCCGCGATCGCTTCCTCACGGGTGAAGGCCCATATTCTGTCCCCGAAACGGGACCGCCAGTTGGCCAGCAGGCGGCCGCGGGCGTCGTCGTCCGTTCCATCCTCGAGGTAGAGGTGGACCATGCGCGGCTCCCCAGCGGTGTGCCGCACGCCGGCGAGCAGCGCCGGCTCCGCCGAGTAGTCGATCCGCTGCGATTCGGGCACGTCCACCATTCCGTGGTCCGCCGTCAGCAGTACGGTGGTGCCGGCCGGCAGGGTGGCGTTGAGCCGGCGCACAGTGGCATCGAGCTCTTCCAGCTGGTGCTCCCACTGGGCTGACTGGCAGCCGTGGCGGTGCCCGGCCTTGTCGAGCTCATTGACATAGAAGTACATCAGCGAAGGACCGGCGCCGGCCATGGCCTCGGCGGCAGCTTCGGTCCGGGCGTGCGACGTGGTTCCGGTGAGGAAGCGGCCTCCGCGGAGCGCGGCCTCGGTCATGGCCGAGGTGCTGAACTGCGGCAGGCTGACCGTCGTGACATCGACGTGTTCCGCGGCCCGTTCGAAAACGGTGGGGAACGGCTGCCACGTCCGCGGGTCCACGCCGGCGTCCCAGTTGCCCAGCATGTTCACTACCCGGTCCTGATCCGGATCCAGGACGTCATAGCCCACCATGCCGTGCTGGCCCGCCGACAGTCCGGTGCCAAAGCTGGCGAGGGATGCCGCGGTGGTGGACGGGAACGCCGAGTCCAGCGACACGGGCACCTGGCCCTGGCCGGCCTGCTGGACCGCACGCAGGAACGGGGTGTGGGCGCTCTTCTGCTTCAACAGGTTCCGGCCCAGCCCGTCGGCCAGCACCACACACACGCGTTTGGCGGCCGGAAGGTTCAGTTTGTTCTCAAACCCCGGGACACCCAGGCTGGCGGCGGCGCTGGTGAGCACCTCGGCGATGGAACGGTGCCCGAACGCCGGGGCGGGCGGGAGCGGGGACGGACCGGCGCCGGCGGCCAGCGGGACGGCGGCGGCGGCGTCGGCGGCCAGGGAGGGAGCCAATACCGGGACTGGCAGCTGATCTTCGGCGGGCTCAGGCTGACGGAAATGGGCCATGTCAGCGCTGATGGCCGCGGCTGAGGCGGTTTCCGAACACGCCCATCCGCGGTCGGGGCGGCAGCCCGGGCCCGTTGTGCGGGACCGGCGCCGCGGAGCCGGTGTTCACTGCACGGAGGGCGCGGGCGAAGAGCTTGGCATCCTGTACGGCCTGCAGGCCGTCCGCTTCGGCGCTGATGCGCAGGACGATGTCTTCCTGGGCAATGGTGCCGCTGTAGCCGTGATCGGCCTCGCACTGAGGATCCCCGCAGCTGGCCGGACCCATGTCGAGGCGCTGGCCGCCGGACCATGCAATGGACAACGTCAGCTCGCGGACAGGGTCGGAAGGCTTGTAGTCCTGCGGCTGGGCGTAGACATAGCTCAAGACCACCGAGCGGATCTGAGTGACGGGAACGGACTCGGTGGACACCTGGGCGACGGTCTGCTCGCCGGCCTCGTCGAGCTGCTGGTCGTCGACATGGGTAATGACCAACATGTCGTCGGTCAACACCAGGACGGTGATGTGGCGGCGGACCTCGGCCCGGTCGAAGTGTGTCTCGAGATGTACGAGGTGGGCCACGCAATCACGGCCATCCAGGGCATCGGCGACGACGTCGGCCACGAGCCGGGGGTAAAAACCGGCCTGCTGGAGGGCCCCTTCCAGGCTCTGGCCCTGCGCACTGTGGTCATGGAGGCCGTGGTGGTGCGCGGTCTGGCGTGCGGGGGCGGTCGCCAGGGGCTTGGGTGCTGGAGGCTGGGAGCTCATAGTCTCCATTTTCACAGATCAGCTGGGGACTTGCTAACTGCAGGGCCCCGGACGCGGGCTGCAGCCCGGGAGGTTCGACCCTAACTGCGCATCGCCCGGCGCGCACTGTCGGTCCGCTGGGCGGCGTTCGCGATCCTGACATCGGCGGCCAGGATCGAGGCGCCATCGGGCCCGGCGAGGACGGGATTGAAATGCACCAGCG
The DNA here is from genome assembly GCF_056401395.1 of Arthrobacter sp. P4_F11. Taxonomy (NCBI): domain Bacteria; kingdom Bacillati; phylum Actinomycetota; class Actinomycetes; order Micrococcales; family Micrococcaceae; genus Arthrobacter; species Arthrobacter sp. P4_F11. The sequence continues at coordinate 52,032 of NZ_JBFUJK010000004.1, read as the reverse complement.
CGATCTCCGGGTGGTTGTCCTTCAGCCTGGTGAGGCGGGCTGCGAGGTCCTCGAGCGCCGCGACGTCGACGGCGGGCAGGCCCTGGTAGCCGAAAAGCTTCCGCGACGCCCGGGGCGCCCGGATGAAGTCGTGGACGTCGGAGCCGGAGAGCGGCGGCACGCGGTGGGCCCAGTCATCGAGCAGGTTCACGGCGTCTCCGGCCAGGCCGAAGGAGATCACCGGCCCCAGCAGCGGGTCTTCGATGGCGCGGAAAGTGCAGGCCTGCCCCACGGGCACCATGGTCTGCACTTCCAGGGACGGCGAGCCGTACCGCTCGAGCGATTTGCGCATCTCCAGCACGTTGCGCCGCAGCGAATCGGCGTCCTGGATGTCCAGCCGCACACCGCCGAGGTCCAGCCGGTGCCGCAGTGCCGGGTCCGTGGTCTTCAAGGCCACGGGCCAGCCGAGCTGCCCTGCCGCGGCCACGGCCTCCTCCGCCGTCTCGAACCCGACGGACGGGACCAGCCGGATGCCGTAGTGGCCCAGCAGCCGGGCGGCCGTGTCCTGGTCCAGCCGGACGAGCTGCTCGCCGCCCACATCGCGCAGAAGGACCTCCAGGTCCGCCCGGGCGGGCTCCGGGTGGCACCCTTCGGGTTCCACGAAGAGGCCCTGGTCCCGGTCCAGCCATTGGGCGTAGCGCACGACGGCGGCAAGGGCCGCCACCGCCGCACCCGGGTTGGAGTAGCACGGGACCGGCGGAGCGGGGGCGGGCTGGTGGGGCTGTTCAGGTTCGGCGCCGACCATGCCCTCCACATAGATGGAGGGATCAAGGATTCCGCTAAAGGCGGCAACCACCGGCTTGCCGGCCGCCGCGGAGCATTCGGCCAGCACACCGGCGATCTTTTCGACGGTGAGACCGTGCGCCGGCAGCAGCGCGACCACCGCGGCGTACACCGTGTCCGCGGTCAGGGTTTCCTGCAGGCTCCGCCGCAGGGCCGGCAGTGCCCGGGACATGCCCGCGTCGAGGTCGACGTCGGTCACGATCCGTTCCACGCCAAGCCCCTGGCGGGCGGCACTGTCCGCGACCACCTTGCCAAGGGCGCGCGAGTTGCTGAAGACGGCCATGCCGGGGCCCCCGGGCAGCGGCTGGCTCGAGACGATCTGGGCGACGTCCATGAGCTCTTCGATGGTCTCGACCCGGATCACCCCCGCCTGCCGCATCATGGCGTCCAGCGCTTCCGAGGGCGCCTGGGTGGTGCGGACGGCATGACCGGGCGGCAGGTTCAGGCCCATGGCGTCGGACTTGGCCACAATCACCGGTTTGGTGCGGGCAAGGCGGCGGGCCAGCCGGGAGAACTTGCGCGGGTTGCCGATCGATTCCAGGTACAGGCCCACCGCCGTGGTGTCGGCGTCGTCTTCCCAGTACTGCATCATGTCGTTGCCGGAGACGTCGGCCCGGTTGCCGGCCGAGAGGAAGGTAGAGATGCCAACCCGGCGCCGGCTGGAGGCCGCGTAGAGGGAGACGCCGATCGCGGCCGACTGGCTGAACAGCCCCAGGCCGCCGCGGCGGGCCAGGGCCGGTGCCATCGAGGCGTTGAGGGACACGGCCGGGTTGGTGTTGACGATGCCCAGGGACGCCGGGCCGATCACGCGCATGCCGTTTTCCCGGGCCTGCCGGACCAGTTCGCGCTGGCGCGCCAGGCCGCGTTCGCCGTCGTCCGCGTACCCAGCGGTGGCCACCACGATTCCCTTGACCCCGGCGGCCGCGCATTCCTGGACCACCTTGGGGACCTCGTCGTACGGGACCGCGATGATGGCGAGCGTGACCGGGCCGGGAACCTCGGAGAGCCGGGCGAAGGAGAGCATGCCGGCAAGTTCCAGGGCCTCCGGGTTGATCGCATAGACCGGGCCGCTGAAGCCGCCTTCGATGACGTGCTCGAGCAGCTGGTAGCCCACGGTGCCCCATTTGCGGCTGGCTCCGATCACGGCCACGGACGCCGGGGCGAGCAGTTCCTGGATGCTGCGGGCCTCGGCGCGGTGCTCGCGGGATTCCATCACGGCGCGGGATTTGTCGGTGGGGTCGATGTTGAACTCGAGGCTGACGACGCCGTCGTCGAAGTGGCGTTTGACGTCGTAGCCGGCGTCGGAGAAGACCATGAGCATCTTGCGGTTCTCCGGAAGCACCTCGGCGCTGAACTTGCGGATCCCGTTCTCGCGGGCCGCGGCGGCGAGGTGTTCGAGCAGGATCGAGCCGATGCCGCGGCCCTGGTGGGCGTCGGCGATGTTGAAGGCGACCTCGGCCTCGGCCGGGTCATCGAGCCGGTCGTAACGGCCGATGCCCAGGATTTCGCCGCCGATGGTGATCACCAGGGCCACCCGGTCCTTGTAGTCCACCTCGGTGAAGCGCTTGAGTTCCTTGCTGGAAAGCTTGGACTTGAAGGCGAAGAAGCGCATGTAGATGGACTTCTGGGACTGGCCCACGTGGAAGGCCTGGACCGCATCTGCATCGGAGGGGTGGATGGGGCGCACATGCGCCGTGCCGCCGTCGCGCAGGACAACATCGGCTTCCCAATATTCCGGATATACGCCGTCCGCCGGCTGATCCACCATAGGCTTAGCCTAGTCATAAACTTACGCAGTACCCGTTCAGCACCCCTCAGAAGGATCCACCAGCCTTATGGCACGCCGCCAAACCACGCCCCCGGCAGGGGAACCCAGCCAGGATTTCGTTGAGAACATCGTCGATATCGATGTCACGTCCGAGATGGAAGGCTCATTCCTCGAATACGCCTATTCGGTGATCTATTCGCGGGCCCTCCCCGACGCCCGCGACGGCCTGAAGCCCGTCCAGCGGCGGATCCTCTACATGATGTCCGACATGGGGCTGCGCCCGGACCGCGGCCACGTCAAGAGCGCCCGCGTGGTGGGCGAGGTCATGGGCAAGCTGCACCCGCACGGTGACGCCGCGATCTACGACGCCATGGTGCGCATGGCCCAGGACTTTTCCCTGCGGCTGCCGCTGATCGACGGACACGGCAACTTTGGCTCGCTCGACGACGGCCCGGCGGCGCCCCGCTACACGGAAGCCCGGCTGGCGGCCGCGGCCCTGACCCTCACTGACCACCTCGACGAGGACGTCGTCGATTTCGTTCCCAACTACGACAACCAGCTGACCCAGCCGGACGTGCTGCCGGCCGCGTTCCCCAACCTGCTGGTCAACGGCGCGACGGGCATCGCCGTCGGCATGGCCACCAATATGGCCCCGCACAACCTGGTGGAGGTCATCGCCGCGGCCCGGCACCTGATCGACAACCCGGACGCCACGCTCGAGGACATCATGAGGTTCGTCCCCGGCCCGGACCTGCCCACCGGCGGCCGGATCGTGGGCCTGGACGGCATCCGCGACGCCTATGCCACCGGCCGCGGCTCCTTCAAGACCCGGGCGAAGGTGGACATCGAGCAGCTCTCGGCCCGCCGCACCGGCCTGGTGGTCACGGAACTGCCGTACATGGTGGGCCCGGAAAAGGTGATCGAGAAGATCAAGGATGCCGTCAACGGCAAGAAGCTCACCGGCATCAGCGACGTCGTTGACCTCACCGACCGCAAGCACGGGCTGCGCCTGGTCATTGAGCTCAAGAACGGCTTCAACCCCACTGCCGTGCTCCAGCAGCTCTACCGCTACACCCCGATGGAGGACTCCTTCGGCATCAACAACGTGACGCTCGTCGACGGCCAGCCGCAGACCCTCGGGCTGCTCCAGCTGCTCTCGGTCTACGTGGACCACCGGATCAACGTGGTCCGGCGCCGCACCGCGTTCCGGCTGGGCAAGAAGAAGGACCGCCTGCACCTGGTCGAAGGCCTCCTGGTCGCGATCGTGGACATTGACGAGGTCATCCAGATCATCCGGTCCTCCGACGAGGTGGCCGAGGCCCGTACCCGGCTGATGTCCATCTACGATCTCTCCGAGATCCAGGCCAACTACATCCTGGAACTGCGGCTGCGGCAGCTGACCAAATATTCGCGGGTCGAGCTGGAGAAGGAGCAGGAGGAGCTCCGCCGGGAGATCGCGGAGCTTGAGGCGATCCTGGGCTCCCCCGTGCTCCTCCGTGCCCTGGTGTCCGACGAACTCGGCGAGATCGCGGAGAAGTACGGCACACCGCGCCGGACCGTCCTGCTGGAATCCGAGGCCGTCTCCCCCACCGTCGCCGCGGCACTGGGCGCAGCCGCCGGGGCCAAGGGCAAGGCCGCACCGCTGGCCCTTGAGATCGCGGACGATCCTTGCTGGGCCATCCTCACCGTGTCCGGACAGATTGCCCGCACCGCCAACCAGGACAGCCTGGCCGAGGCCGGACCGCGGACCCGGCATGACGTTTTCTCCTCCGTGGTCAAAACCACCGCCCGCGGCGAGATCGCCGCCGTGACCTCGCAGGGCCGCATGCTGCGCCTGCAGGTCATGGACATGCCTGTGCTGCCGCCAACCTCGGGTACCCCCAACATGGCCGGCGGGGTAGCGGCCAAGGATTTCATCACTCTGCTCAAGGGGGAATCACTGGTGGCCTTCGCACCGCTGGACCAGGTCCTGGCAATCGGAACCGCCCAGGGCGTGGTCAAGCGGGTGCAGCCGGACTATCCGCTGAACCGCGAAGACTGGGAAGCGATCGCGCTCAAAGACAAGGACACCGTGGTGGGCGTTGCCCCCGCCGGGTCCGACGACGACGACCTCGTCTTCATCACGCGGCAGGCCCAACTGCTGCGCTTCAGCGCCTCCGCCGTCCGCCCGCAGGGCCGGACCGCCGGCGGCATGGCCGGGATCAAGCTGGCCGCCGGGGACCGGGTGATGTTCTTCGGGACCGCCAGCCCCGCTGACGCCGCCGCCGTCGTCGTGACCATCGCGGGGACCGAAGGCGCGCTGCCGGGCACAGCCCCCGGGGCCGCGAAGGTCACCGCCCTGGCCGAGTACCCGGTCAAGGGCCGGGCGACTGCCGGGGTGCGGGCACACCGTTTCCTCAAGGGCGAGGACACGCTGCTGCTCGGCTGGGCTGGGCACGGTCCGGCCAAGGCGTCCTCCCTCGCAGGTGTGGCGCGCTCACTCCCCGGCGAGCATGGCCGCCGCGACGGCTCCGGCATTCCGCTGTCCCAGGCGATCGACGCCATTGGACCCAGCATGGCGTGGTCAGGGGACCCGGAAGCCGGCAACGACACGTAGGACCGCGGACGAACGAAACCCGGCCGGCGGCGCTGTCGCGCTCCGGCCGGGCTTCGTGATCCGGGATTGCCTCCGGCGATCTCAGTCCCGGAAGCCTTGCCCGCATCCTGTGGGCCGGCGCTAGGGCATGTGGTTGAGGCTCAGGATGTTGCCCTCCGTGTCCAGGAACCACGCCGCCGAGCTTCCGTCCGGAGTGGTGGCGATGCCGTCCTCCGTTTTTAGGCCCGGGAAGTCGTATTCTTCGAAGACGACTCCCTTGGCTCGGAGTTCCGCAACGGCACCCGGAAGGTCATCGACCACCCAGCCGATCTGCGTGTTCTTGGCCGTTCCGGCATTGGGCGTCTGGTACAGGAGGAACCCGGTACCGCCACCACACTTGTACTGCAGGTTGTCCTCGGCATCCGCGTTCTCGGGTTCGAGCCCGAGCTTATCGCGGTAGAAATCCCGTGCACGGGCGATGTCCGCTGCCGGTAGCACTGCGCCGACTTGCTTGTCCTTGAGCATGGCTATTCTCTTTCCAGGCCCGCCCCCCGGAAGGAATGATACTCCTCCACATCCCCCACGTACCTGAGAAACCGCGACGCTGATTTCCTTGGCCGGCGGGGGCGTTGGTGCGGAACGGCCCCGACACGGCGCCCTGATGTCCGCCGCTGGTTAGGCGAGGGAGAGGAAGAGCTTTTCGAGCTCCTTCCGGTCCATGGTGGTGTCTTCGCGGACGAGGCACTGCTCAAGTCCGCTGGCGATGATCGCGAATCCGGCCTTGTCCAGAGCCTTCGAGACGGCCGCCAACTGCGTGACGATGGCCCTGCAATCCCCGCCCTCCTGCAGCATGCGGGTCACAGCAGCGAGCTGACCCTGGGCGCGCTTGAGGCGGTTGACCACGGGGGTTAGTGCAGTCGGATCGAGTTGCATGAGGTCTCCAAAGGCGTAGGGGGCTTGCCATCACCATATACCCCACCGGGTATTTTGCATACCCCCATGGGTATCTGCCATACTCGGTGGGGTACTCACCCACGACCCCTTTCGAGAGGCCCCCATGATTTCGCCTTCCACCGCCATTGCCGCTCTCGCTCCGGAGACCTTGCGCAGCTGGGTCCCCGAGCATCAGGACCTCATGATCATTGACGTCCGCTCGGCCGCTGAGTTCGAGTCCGTGCACATCCGCGGGTCATACAACGTGCCGCTGCCGCTGCTGTCCGAACACACCGATGAGCTCGCCGCCCGTCTGGGTAGCCGCGTCGTCCTCGTTTGCCAGTCAGGGGCCCGCGCTGAACAGGCGCGGCAGCGCCTCGGCAGTTCCGGCATCAATACGGCCTACGTCCTGACCGGCGGCGTCTCCGGCTTCGCAGCGGCCGGGGGTGACGTGGTCAAGGGCAAGGAACGCTGGGACCTGGAGCGGCAGGTCCGTCTCGCCGCCGGGTCGCTGGTGGTCCTCGGCCTGGCTGGCGGCAAGTTCGTCTCCCCCAGGATCCGGACGCTTGCCGGCGTCATCGGCGCCGGCCTGACCTTTTCCGCGGCGACCAACACCTGCGCCATGGGCCGGGCCATCTCGGCCATGCCGTGGAACAAGTCCGCCACGGAGCCCACGCGCGAAACCGCCATCATGAACCTCCCGGTTGTTCCGGCTGAGCAGACTCCGGCAGCATGATCGCGGCCCTGTCTCTGGGGCTCGTCGTCGGCATCGTTCTCGGTGTGGTGGGTGGCGGCGGGTCGATCATCGCCGTTCCCGCCCTGGTCTACGGCGTGGGCATGAGCCCCGCGGAGGCCATTCCCACCTCCCTGCTCGTGGTGGGCATCTCGTCCCTGGCGGCACTGGTGCCCAGGCTCCGTGAAGGCATCAACTGGCCAGTGGTCCTGATTGTCGGTGCCGCTGGCATCCCTGCCGCTTGGGCCGGAACCGCCCTGGGCCGCCTGCTTGATCCGAACATCCTGATGCTCGCCTTCGCTGCCATCATGGTGATCGCGGGGATCCGGATGCTCGCGCGGACCAAGGAAACCGACGGTTCCTGCAGCATCGGGCCCACCAGGGCTTTCCGCACCTGCGCCCCAAAGGCCGTCGGGGTTGGCCTCCTGGTCGGGTTCCTCACAGGGCTGCTGGGTGTGGGCGGAGGGTTCCTGATCACCCCGGCTCTCACACTGTTCCTGGGGCTGCGCATGAAACAGGCAGTCGGTTCCTCCCTGGCCATCATTGTGATCAATTCGACGGCGGGCTTCGGGGCCCACGCCGCAGGTTTCACGATCGAGTGGCCCACGGTCCTGGGCTTCGCGGTCCCGGCCATCCTTGGATCCCTCTTTGCTGCCCGGCTTGCCCGCCGGCTGCAGGACAAGCACATCCGGGTCTCCTTCGCGATGCTCATCTTTGTCGTAGCGGCATGGGTCACAACGAGCACCGTCACCGCCTGACCCGCCAACCCCCAACCCTCCCGCTGGAGAAGCTCCGGCGGCACCCCTAACGCCGTACCGAAAACCTGGCACAGCCGGCACGCAGGATCAGATACCAAACTTCCCCCACGAAGGAGAGCACCAATGCTTATCGAGCGCATTTACGATGAAGACCTCGCCCAGGCCAGCTACCTGATTGGCTGCCAGGCCAAGGGTGAGGCTGTTGTTGTGGACGGCCGCCGGGACATCGCGGTGTACCAGGAACTGGCCGAGAAGAACGGCATGAAGATTGTGGCCGTCACCGAAACCCACATTCACGCCGACTACCTCTCCGGCACCCGCGAGCTGGCCGCAGCCACCGGCGCCACGATCTATGTCTCCGGCGAAGGCGGCCCGGACTGGCAGTACGAATTCGACGGCGAACGGCTCTACGACGGCGACAGGATCGCCCTCGGCAACATCACCATCCAGGCTCTTCATACCCCGGGCCACACCCCGGAGCACCTGTCCTTCCTGGTGACTGACGGCGCCTTCAGCGACCAGCCCGGCTACCTGCTCTCCGGTGACTTCGTCTTCTCCGGTGACCTGGGGCGCCCGGACCTGCTGGACGAAGCGGCCGGCGGCGTGGACACCCGGTTTGAGGGTGCCAGGCAGCTCTTCGCCAGTCTGCGGGACAAATTCCTGCCCCTGCCCGACTACGTCCAGGTCCACCCGGCCCACGGCGCCGGCAGCGCCTGCGGCAAGGCCCTGGGCGCCATCCCCTCCACCACCGTCGGTTACGAACGGCTCTACGCCTGGTGGGGCCCGTACCTCGCCGCGAACGACGAGCAGGGGTTCGTCAATGAGCTTCTCGACGGCCAGCCGGACGCCCACGCCTACTTCGGGCGGATGAAGCGCGAAAACCGTATCGGCCCGGCAATCTTGAGGGAACGTGCCCCGCTGCAGGAGCTGGACATCGCCGCCGTGACCAGGGATCTGGCTGCGGACAAGGCAACCTTCATAGACACCCGCTCCAACACCGAGGTCCACGAGGGCACCGTCACCGGCTCCCTGAACATCCCCGCCGGCAAGTCAGTGGCCAGCTACGGCGCCTGGGTCGTGAACCCGGAAACCGATAAGAACCCGTTGGTTCTGCTGGCCGCCGGGCCGGAGCAGGCCCAAGAGATGTGGGATCACTTGGTCCGCGTCGGCATCGACAACATCGCCGGCTACCTCACCGGCGTCGAAGGCCTCCCAACCTCTACCCCGCGGCTGATCCAGCCTGCCGATCTGGCCGACTTTGACGCTGCCATGGTGCTGGACGTCCGCAACCGCACCGAGCACCTGGCCGGACACATCCCCGGATCCCACCAGCTCAGCGGCGGCCGCGTCATGTGGCACCTCGACGAACTCCCGGCCGGAGGCACTATCGTGACCTACTGCCAAAGCGGCATCCGCAACTCCGTCGCGGCCAGCGCCCTGCGCCGCGCCGGGTACGACATCGTTGAACTCGACGGCAGCTACGCGGCCTGGGCCGCCCACCGGCCCTCCGTGGCCTCATCCCGCTGACCCTGGGAAGGGACGTCCGTCGCCACGCCGGGGGGCACGCGAAGCCAACGGTGACCGCCCCGGACGGCGTCGAAGGCTCCCGGGGCGGGGAGGCCTTCGGACTCTACCGGTCAGCCGAGGTCGGCCAAAGAATCGGAATAGCAATGGTCTGAGGCGAAAGGGCACCGGTCTTGATGTGGGGCTACGGCATGAATATGGCCTGGATGTGGATGTGGGGCATACTCCTGCTCATCGGCATAGCGCTGCTGGTACTGGTCGCCGTGCGCATGTTTGCCGGAGGCGGCACTCACGGCGGGATGCAGGGACCGCAGGGTCCCTACCCCGGCAGGAGCCGGGCCCGGCAGATCCTCGATGAACGCTTTGCCCGGGGTGAACTGACGGCGGAGCAATACCGCGAGCAGCTAAAGGTTCTCGGCGAGGACCAATAGTGCTCCCAATGAGACGCCGGAACGCGCTCCTGCTGGGCGGCCTCGGCACGGCAGCCATAGCCGCCGGCGGAGCCGGGCTCTGGTGGACGGTCAGTTCCCGGTTCTCGACCGTCGCGGGCGGAGACTTCACCGACCCGAAGCAGCTGCGCAGCAGCAACGGACGGTTGCAGGTCCGGCTCGAAGCGTCCGCTGGCTCAGTGCAGCTCGGCGGCCAGCAGGCCTCGGCGCTTGGCTACAACGGCGGAATCCCCGGCCCAACCCTGCGTTTGAGGAGTGGGGACGTGTTCGCCGTCGAACTGGTCAACAGCATGGACGTCCCGACAAACCTGCACGTCCACGGACTCCACGTTTCACCCCAGGGCAACGGAGACAACGTTTTCAACGTCGTCGAGCCCGGCCACTCGTTCCGCTACGAGTACCGGCTCCCTGCGGACCATCCGCCCGGCGTGTACTGGTACCACCCCCATCATCACGGCATGGTCGCCGATCAGATTTTCGCCGGCCTGTTCGGTGCGATCATCGTCGAGGACGCACAGCCCGTGGACGTCAGCCGCGAGCGGGTGATGGTCGTCTCTGACATCACCCTGGACGGCTCCGGAACCGTCGGCGGCCCCTCGCCCATGGACCGGATGCTCGGCCGGGAAGGTGAACTTGTCCTGGTCAACGGACAAAGCAACCCGAAACTTTCCGCCCGGCCGGGCGAGCGTGAGCGGTGGCGGATCGTGAACACGTGCGTGGCGCGCTACCTGCAGCTGCGCCTGGACGGGCAGCAGATGCAGCTCCTCGGCATCGATTCCGGCCGCTTCCCCACACCCCGGAACACGGACGAGGTGCTGCTGGCGCCGGGCAACCGTGCAGATGTCCTGGTCACAGCTGTCGAGGGCGACGCCACTCTCAGTGCCGTCTACTACAACCGTGGCAGCATGGCCGGCATGATGGGACCGGCAGGGCCAGCCCCGAACAGCGCCCAGGGCACAGGGGATCTCGTGCTGGCGACCCTCTCGGTCACCGGTGCCCCGGCCGCTCCTCCTCCGGCGGTGCCGTCCCGGACCGCAGCGGCAGACCTGAGGACCGCGGCCGTTGCCGCCCGCAGGCAGCTGACCTTCGCCGTCGGCGGCATGGGCATGGGGATGGGAATGAGTTTCACCATCAACGGCCGTGAATTCAACGCAAGCCGGACGGACACCACCGTTGCCGCGCAGACGGTGGAGGAGTGGACCCTGATCAATCCCAGCCCGATGGACCATCCCTTCCACCTGCACGTCTGGCCGATGCAGATCATCGAGGAACAGAGCCAGACGCCGGGCCAGCCCGTCTGGCGTGACGTCGTCAACATACCCGCCAACGGACAGGTGCGGGTCCGGATCCACTTCAAGGATTTCACCGGCCGCTCCGTGTACCACTGCCACATTCTGGACCACGAGGACCAAGGAATGATGGGCGTCATCGAAGTCCGCTAGCCACGGGGAGCAAGTATCCCGACGACGGCCCGGCAAATGCCCAGCCTGTAGCCTTGACCTGGCTACCATCCAACACTGCCAACCGGAGGGAGAATGCCATGGCCGCAGCTTTCATGAGCCATGCCGCAACCGCCCTTCGCCGCGGATTCCTGCTAGTGGGCCTGCTGGCCGTCGTGGCTGGATTCCTCGGGATGCACATCATGACCGGAATGCATGGCGCTCATGCCATGACCGCGGTGACATCCTCCGCGGAAGCCGCGGGGTCATCTTCCCGGCCGGAGACCAACCTCGCACCTCATCCGGCCGCCCATGCCCTGCAAGAGCGCACTATGGGCCATGACTCCTTGGCTCCGCGCCCTGCGACCCCAGCCGGTCCCGACCTGACGGCCGGCAGCCGGGCCGCTGCCCCCGCGGTGTCGTGCATATGCCAATCGAACTGCGCCGACGCTGCGTCAATGCACTCGGCCTGTGTGCCCTCGGCGGCAATGACGTCCCTGGCCGCGCCGCCACCTGGCATGGCGCCGGCCTCGATGCACAACCCGGACACGCACGGCGACGCCGCCGTCAGGGCCTGCTGCTATCTCCCCGCAAGTCCTTCGCCGGGCGATCTTTCCATCAGCCGGACGTAAGACGGGATCGCGCCGTGTCGTTGTCCGGCGTCCCCACTTACCCGACACGCTCCATCCCGTTCTTCCAGCGGCGCGGGCGTGTCATCCGCAGGCGTGCCACAACGCCGATTGATGATTGAAGGACCTGACCCCATGAAGAACTCCCTGACCATTTCTGCCACAATTTCTGCCTTCGGCATTTCCGCCGCCATCGCCCTTGCCGGCTGCGCCGGCACCTCCGGAAGCACACCCGCCGGCACCATGCCGGGCATGGGCAGCGGCGGCCTGGGCATGTCGTCAAGCTCAGCGCCCGCAACCGCGGGCCACAACGCGGCAGACACCATGTTCACCCAAGGGATGATCCCGCACCACGCCCAGGCCGTGGAAATGAGCGACATGATGCTCAGGAAGCAGGGCATGGACGCGCGGATCACCGCGCTCGCCACAAAGATCAAGGCCGCACAGGCACCCGAAATCGCGCAGATGACGGGCTGGCTCAAGACCTGGAACGAACCCGCCCAGATGGCGTCCGGCCATGGCATGGGTGACGGGGTGATGGGCGATGACGACCTGAAGAAGCTCGATGCCGCCCAGGGCGCCGACGCGGCCACGTTGTTCCTGGCCCAGATGATCGTCCACCACGAGGGCGCGGTGATGATGGCCAAGACTGAAAGCAGCCAAGGCAAGAACCCTGACGCCCTCAGCCTCAGCAAGGCAATCGTGACCGCCCAGGAAGCTGAAATCCAGGAGATGAAGGATCTGCTGGCCAGCCTCTAGCAGAGTCCCGGCCCCGGTCCGCCTTCGGACCGGGGCCAGCAGCGTCCCGGCCCCGGCCGACGCAGTCCAAAGCATCGGCCGACGGCGGTGCTGCTTTGGCCTCGCACCTGGGTGCCGCACCGGCTGCAGCGACGGGCCGGGATGCCCGGCGGAACGAATGCACCTACACTGCTGGAATGCCTATCATTCCGGATTCCAAGGACTGGACTTGGGTCCTGTCGCAGCCCTGCCCCGAGTGCGGTTTCGATGCCTCCACCGCGACCCCGGCCACGGTGCCGGGGATCGTCATCAGCATGCTCCCGCGGTGGCGTGCAGCCCTCCGACGGCCGGACGCGACGGAACGGCCCAACGAAGCCACGTGGTCCGTCCTCGAGTATGGCTGCCACGTCCGGGACGTCTTCACACTTTTCGATCACCGCCTGTCCCTCATGTTGTCCGAGGACGATGCCCGGTTCGATGACTGGGACCAGGACAAGACGGCAATCGAGCAGGACTACGCCAACGCCGATCCAGCCCAGGTCGGCATCGAGCTGACGGCGGAGGGCGAGCAGATTGCCGCGTCCTTCGCACGGGTAAAGGAGGAGGATTGGGTCCGATTGGGGACCCGGAGCAACGGCTCGGTGTTCACTGTCCTGACCTTCGCGCAGTATTTCCTACACGACGTAGTCCACCACCTCCACGACGTGGACGGCTAACGCGAAGAACTGGCGCGCGGACGGCAGCCACGCGGACGGCCGGCGGGCGGGCGCAGGGTCTGCGGTTCCCTGAGGCGGCCCCTACGGCACGGCCGGCTGAAGCTCCTTGTCCCACGCCATGCTCCGGTTGACGGCCACATAGCCCATCTTGATGTAGAGCGCGAGGGCCCCGCTCGGGTTCTCCGAGTCGACATCCAGCGACGCCACGTCCATGCCCGCGGCCGCGAAGCGGCGCATGGCATCGGCCAAGAGCACCTGCGCGATGCCCCGGCCACGGTACTCGCGCCGGACGCCGAGGAGCTCCGTGTAGCCTTCGCGGAAGCCGCGGGTCAGGGCGGCCTCGACGTCGTGGGTGGCCAACTGGTACCCGGCCACCGTGCCGGTAGAACGGTCCAGCACGACGCCGCTCAGGTCCGGCCGGGCCTGCGGATCATTCACCACAAAGCCCCAACCCTCCTGGTCGCGGGGCTCGCTGCCCCAGTGGTCCCGGAATGCCGCGTTGTGCGCCAGCCGCACCGGTTCATGCAACTCCGGCCCAAAAGTGACGAGCTCCAGTCCGGGGTCCAGGAAGGATTCAGGCACAGCCTGGGTCAGTGGCCGGTGCATCTCGTTGTAATAGCGGACAATGCCGTAGCCGGAACCGGCGAACAAGGCGGCCTGGTGCTGGTGCTGCTGCTCGGTATGGAGCCGCAGTCTCGGGCACGGGACGCCCCCGTCGCCGGCATCGCCGGCATCCCCAACTGTGCCGGCATCCCCAACCGTGCCGGCATCCCCAACCGTGCCGGCAGGCCGTGCGTCCTCGGCAAAGCGGTCCCTGGTCCGCTGTTCCATCCAGCCCAGCAGCGAGGTGCCGATCCCGCTCCCCTGCCACTCCGGGTCAACGCAGCCGGAGCCGTTCGCCTTGTCACCGTCTCGGTTCTTGGTGATCCGGCCGTAGGCCCGGGCAACGCCCTCCGGATCGAAGCCGATGATGGTGTTCGCCGTTACCGGGTTATTTTTGGACTCCAGGATCTGTTCCAGGTCCGCCTGGCGCTCGAACCAGACGGGTTGCTCGACGGCGGCCGTGCGGGCAATCAGGCCAGCCCACGCGTCGAGGTTGCGGCGCTCCGCCGGCCGCCAGGACAGCCGGGGATCGAGTGCGGGCCGGGGGTGGAGCTCGCCGTTGCGGTTCATGGCAACAGGCTAATAGGCGGGTTACCCGCGCGCCAGCACGGCCGCCGTCGCCGGACCCTCGCCCGCGGCGCCCGTGGCGGCAGCCGCGGCTGCGGCGTCCAGGTCCAGTCTGGTGTCCGCGGCGTCGATATCGTCCGGGTTGTGGGTGACCAGGACAACGGTCCGGTCGCGCAGCCCGTCGCGCAATTCGGCGAGCATGAGCCTGCCTGACTCGGCATCGAGGTGCGCCGTCGGTTCATCGAGCAGGATGACGTCGGCCCCGGTCATGAGCGTGCGCGCAACGGCCAGGCGCGTACGCTCTCCGCCGCTGAGGAAGGCCCCGCCCGGGCCGATCCGGGTGTCCAGGCCGTCCTCAAGCCGGGCCAGCATCGGGCCGAGTCCGACGGCGTCGAGGGAAGCCCGCATCTGCTCGTCCCCGTTGGCCACCACGGCGCCGCCGGGTCCACGCTGCGCACTGTCCGTACCGGCGGGAGCTGGCTCCGGCCGCGCCAGGAGAAGGTTGCCGCGGATGGTCGAGTCGAACAGGTGTGCCTCCTGCGGGCACCAGGCGGCGCGTCCGCTCAGGTACAGGTGGCCGCCGGCCGCCGGCAGGAACCCCAGGACCGTGGCCAGGAGGGTCGACTTGCCGGAGCCGGAGGCGCCGGTGACGGCCAGCCAGCGCCCGGGGCCGGCCTCGGCCGTGAGTCCGCTGAAGACATTTCCGCCGCCAGGCCACGCGGCAGCGAGGTCCACGAGTTCAATCCCTGGCCGGCCGCCGGGCCGCGAAGCCACGGGCACCAGTCCGCCCGTTGCGGCGCCGCCGTCCGCGTCACTGTTCGCCCCCGCCTCCAGGACTCCTGCCGCGCTGATCCGCCGCATCACGGCGCGGAGCGCGGGATACTGCCGCACGGCCGTGGTGATGGCCGCGTAAGGGTCCACCAGGGCCAGCTGCACGAGGACGACGACGGCAACAGTCTCCGGTTCGACCGCGCCGCTCAGGGCGAGCGGGGCGGCCAGCACGGCGCTGGCCAGGGCGGCCCCGGCACAGGCCAGGACGGTCAGGGCCTGGCCGAGACCCTCCGCCCATGCCGACCGCTGTGAGGCTGCCGTCGCGGCCCGGTCCGCCCGGCCAATCGCATCGAGCACGGGGGCGCTGACGCCGTTCGCGTGCAGTTCCGCGCGGGCGTCCAGGGCAGCGGCAACGTGACGGAGCACGCCGGAACGGAGGTTTTGTTCGGTGCCGGCGGACATGCGGTCGGCGGCCAACGCCAGGGCGGGGGAAACGACAATGCTCAGCAGCGCTGCGGCGGCCACGGCAGGCAGCGCAGCGGGAAGCAGCAGCCCGATCCCGGCCACTGCGGCCGCGGCGACAGCGATGGCGGTCACGGGCGGCAGCACGACGCGGGGCAAAAGCTCGCGGACCGTGTCGACGTCGTCCACCACCGTGCCGAGTACGTTGCCGCCCTGCAGGAGCCGGCGCAGGGACAGCGCGCGGCGGCTCAGCGACTCCCAGAGCCGGCCCCGGAGCCGGGTCAAGGCGGCGAACACGGCATCGTGCAGCACCAACCGCTCGGAGTACCGCAGGCACGCCCGGCCGACGCCGAAAAACCTCACGCCGACGATCGCGGTCAGCAGGTACAGGATGGGCGGCTGTTCACTGGCCCGGATGATGAGCCAGCCGGACAGCCCCGCGAGGGCGACGGCGAACAGGGCCGCCAACGTGCCTACGGCTCCGGCGGCGGCGAACCGGCCCTTGACCGGGGCCAGCAGGCGACGCAGCTGGGCAGGGACCGAACCGGACGGGCCGGCTGCACCGGAGTCGGAGCCGGAGCCGGAGCCGATTGAGCTGGCCGAACCGGCGGCCGCGGCAGGTGCGGTGCCGGTTTCAGGGCGGCCCGGAGTCGTGCCCGGATCCGGGGTCGGGCTTGGGCCCGGGCTCTGGCTGTGGCCCGGCGCCGCGGCGTCCACGAGGAAGGGCGCCCGGGTGGCCGCCGCCTGCACGCCCGGCTCTCCCCCGGCGGATGCCGGCAGGGGCGGGACGAGGGCCGGAGGTTCACCGCCGTGGTGGCCGCCGGCGCCCGGCGTCACCGCGACGAGAGTGTCGGCAAGGTCCCGGGTGTGCCGGTCGTGCGCAACGAGCAGCACGGTGACCTTTCCGCGGAGCCCGGCGAGGGCCCGATTGACCAGTGTGGCCGATCCCCGGTCCAGATGGGCGGTGGGTTCATCCAGGAGCAGTACGCGGGCGCCGGCCTCGATCCTCGCCAGCCCGCGGGCCAGAGCAACCCGTCTCAGCTCTCCCGGGCTCAGCTCGGCCAGGTGCTTGGCCGCCAGGTGCCCCGCGCCCACGGCTGCCAGGCACCTCACTGCCGCATCGACTTCCGCGCCCACGTCGGTGCCGCCCGCCTCGGTGCCGGCGGCGGCGGGAACGCCGTCGTCGGCGGCGGGAACGCCGAGATACAGCCGGATCTCATCCAGCACCGTGGAGGCCACCATGACGGGGTGCTGTGGCACCCAGGCGACCTCCGCCGTCGTGAATCCTCCGAGGCGTCCGGACACGGCGGTCTCCGCGTCCGTCCCGACGGTCCCGGCGAGGACTCCGAGCACGGTGCTCTTGCCGGCGCCGCTGGCACCGTCGAGTGCCGTGATCTGGCCGGCCGCGGCAGTGAAGCTCAACGGTCCGACGGCAGCGTCCGTGCGTCCGCCGAAGCGGACGGTCAGTCCGTCCACGGTGATGGCGGGCGGGCCGGCAGCAGGACCGGAGGCCGGCGTCGGATCCAGGGGTGCGGCTCCGGGATCCGCGAGGACTGCTGTGGTTTCGGCGAGCGCTGCCCGGCCGTCGTCGCTGGCGTGGTGTGCGGTGCCGAGCTCCCGGAGCGGAAGGTAGCAGTCGGGAGCGAGGATGAGCGCAAGCAGCCCTGCCTCAAGCGCCATGTCGCCGTGGACCAGGCGGACGCCGATGAACACGGCGACGACCGCCACGGAAATCGTCGAGATGAGCTCCAGGGCCAGGGCGGAGAGGAAGGCCGTGCGCAGAGTCCCCATGGTCCGGGAACGATATTCCTCGGACATGTCCTCCAGCGCCTGGCGCTGGGCTGAGGCCCGGCCCAGGCCCACGAGGACGGGCAGCCCTTTGGCGAGCTCGAGCATGTGCCCGGAGAGCCGTGCCAGTGCGGACTGGGCGTCCCTGACACGTTCCTCGGTGTACCGCCCGATCAGGATCATGAACAGCGGCACCAGCGGCACCGTCAGCACGATCACCACGGCGCTGACCCAGTCGGCGAACAGGATGCGGGCGCCCAGCAGCAGCGGAATGGCCGCGCAGTTCACCAGCGCGGGCAGGAACTGGGTGTAGTAGCTATCCAGGGCATCCAGCCCCCGGGTGGCCAGCACGGCGAGGCCGCCGTCGGCGGGCCCGGCAGACCGCGTGCCGTTCCTGAGCGCCTGCTCCAGCAGTTGCGAGCGCAGCTCCTCCTTCACGCCGAGCGCCGCCAGGCGTGAGGCCACGGACTGGCCCCATACCGTCAGTGAGCGCAGCACTGCCCCCGCGGCGCCCAGAACCAGCTGGTCTGCCCAGGCGGGGTCATGAGCGGCGAGCCCGGCGAGCATCGAAGCGACGGCCTGCGCCATGAGCACGAGCGAGAGCGCTTTGAGGGCGGCAAGCAGTCCCAGCAGGTAGAGGGCGGAACGGGTCGAGGGGCCGGCGGGGAACGGTCTCATCTGGGAAGTTAGTCCTTCGGTGCCAGCGCTTTGGCGGCGATCGCGGGAAGGAAGCTGTGCGCCTCCGGGATATGCGCTGCGCTCACCCGGCGCCGGAACACCCAGTACGTCCAGGCCTGGTACGCCAGGACCAGCGGCAGCCCGATGCAGGCCACAATGCTCATCAGGCCCAGGGTGTAGTCCGAGGACGAGGCGTTGGAGACGGTGAGATTGAACGCGGGATCCAGCGTGGACGGAAGAACCACGGGGAAGGCGGCACCGAAGATGGAGGCGCTGCCGAGCAGGAGGAATGCACCCAGCGACATGAAGGCACGGCCTTCGGCACCCTTGCGGGCGAAATTCCACGCCAGGACCGCGGCGACGACGGCGGCGACCACGGCAGCGATGGTCCAGGCCTCGCCGCTGAGGAGCTGGAGGCTCACCGCCCAGCCGGCCATGGGCAGCAGCAGCACAGGCAGCAGCCGGACGAACCAGGCCCGCGCCCGGTGGCGAACCTCGCCGTCGGTCTTCAGCGCCAGGAACCCGAGACCGTGCAGGAGGGAGAATCCGACGACGGCGAGCCCGCCGAGCACGGCGTAGCCGCTGAACCAGGCAAAGGGGCCGCCCTCGCGGTCGCCGTTGGCGTTCAGCGGCAGTCCCGTGGTGGTCAGGGCCAGTGCGGCGCCGACGCCGAAGGCCGCGACGAACGACCCTGCCGAGATGGCCCAGTCCCAGCGGGCGCGCCACCGGGGGTTGTCCACCTTGCCGCGGTATTCGAAGGCGACCGCCCGGAAAATGAGCGCCACGAGAACCAGCAGGAGTGGCAGGTACAGGGCGGAGAACAGCGAGGCGTACCAGAGCGGGAACGCCGCGAAGGTGGCGCCGCCGGCGGTCAGGAGCCAGACTTCGTTGCCGTCCCAGACCGGGCCGATCGTGTTGATCAGGACGCGGCGTTCGGTGTTGTTCCGGGCGAATCCCTTCATCAGCATGCCGACGCCGAGGTCGAAGCCCTCGAGGAAGAGATAGCCCGTCCACAACACCGCGATGGCAACGAACCAGATGGTGGGTAGCAGTTCCATGCTGAGAATCCTCTGCGTATTTTTCGTGTGGGTTGCTGGGTGGTGGGGTGCCGGGCGGGCGCCTAGTAGGCGAACGCCAGGACGTCGTCGTCGGGTTTGCCGGGACCGCCCCGGGGGGTGTTGTCCTCGTTTTCGTCAACGGGGGCGTGGGCAAGTTCCGGCATGGCCGAGGCCACGCCGCCGCGGATGTACTTGACCAGGAGCTTGACCTCCACCACCAGCAGCACAGCATAGATGGAGGTCAGGACCACGAGGGAGGTCAGGATCTCTCCGGCCGAGACTCCCGGTGAGACGGCCGCGGCGGTGAACATGAAGACCTGGTCGATGCCGCTGGGGTCCGGGTTGGGGGCGACGACGAACGGCTGGCGGCCCATCTCGGTAAAGATCCAGCCCGCCGCGTTGGCACCAAACGGTGCGAGGATCCCGAACACCGCCAGGCGCATGAGGCCGCGGGAGGCCGGCACGGTTCCCTTGCGGGTGGCCCACAGCGCCAGAAGGGCGGCGAGGGCGGCCACGCCGCCGAAGCCGATCATCATCCGGAAGCCCCAGTAGGTGACTTCCATGACGGGCACGTACTGGATTTGCTGTCCGGCGCGGTCCCCGTAGATGGGGTTGTCCGGCAGGGTAGTGCCGTACTTGTCCTGGTACTCGCCCAGCAGGCTGTTGACGCCCTTGACCTCCGTGGTGAAGTCGCCCTTGGCCAGGAAGGACAGGATGCCGGGGACCTCGATCACGGCCACGATGTCATCGCAGTTCTTGGCGCCGAGGTTGCCGACGCTGAGGACCGAGAAGCCGGTGCCATCATGGCAGGCTGCCTCGGCGGCGGCCATCTTCATGGGCTGCTGCTCGAACATGAGCTTGCCCTGCAGATCTCCGGTGACGGCGGTGCCCGCGAAGGAAATCATGGCGACGACGGCGCCGATCCTCAGCGAGCGGATCCAGACGGTGTGGTCGCTGCGGTCCCGGCCGAGGATGCCGGCGGCTTCGCCGGGTATCACCTTGCCGTCGGCCCCGATGGTGTCGATGCCGTCGTGGCGGCGGCGCCACAGGTGGTACCAGGCGATGCCGAGCAGGAACCCGCCGGCGACGGCGAGGGCGCCGAAGAGAGTGTGGGGCACGGCGACCAGGGCAGTGTTGTTGGTGAAGACGGCCCACGCGTCGGTCATGACGGGGCGGCCGTTGACCATTTCGACGCCGACGGGGTGTTGCATCCAGCTGTTGGCCACGATGATGAAGTAGGCCGAGAAGACGGAGCCAATGACGGCGATCCAGAGGCAGGCCAGGTGGATGGCGGGCTTGAGCTGTTTCCAGCCGAAGATCCACAGGCCCAGGAAGGTTGACTCGACGAAGAACGCCAACAACGCTTCCAGGGCCAGCGGGGCGCCAAAAACGTCACCGACAAAGCGGCTGTACTCGCTCCAGGCCATACCGAACTGGAACTCCTGCACGATTCCGGTGGCCACGCCCATGATGAAGTTGATCAGGAAGAGCTTGCCCCAGAACTTGGTCATGCGCAGATATTCGGGCTTGCCGGTGCGGTACCAGAGCGTCTGGATCACAGCCACCACCAGCCCTAGGCCGATCGTGAGCGGCACCATCATGAAGTGGTAGACCGTGGTGATTCCGAATTGCCAGCGTGCGATTTCCAAGGCGTCCAAGGCAGTCCCTACTTTTGGCTAGGTCCGAGCAACTTCTACGTGGCGTAGAAATGATTCTTCTACAGAGTGTAGAACACATCCTCGCTTCCCCGTAACTCAGACTCCCACGGCACGTCACGGCCTGCAATGGAAGAAAGCCCCTGTCCCGCCGCCCCGGGGCCGGCGGCGCGACACGCCGGGCGGCCGTGTTCTACTTCATGTAGAAAGAATGCGCAAAACGCTGTAAATTTGTAAACGAAGTATTCACATACACCGCCCCGGCAGGCACCAGCAGTTTCCCAGCATGACGCCGGCGCGGCAGGCATAGAAGGATGTACGCAATGGCAAGTCTCGGTGAACTGGAACGGGCAGTGATGGACCTGCTCTGGGCAGGCCAAGAAGCTGCGACAGCCAATACGCTGCGGGACCTCCTCGCACAAAGCACCCAGCCCCAGGACGGCAGCGCCGGACACGTGGGCAAAGACCTCGCGGTCACCACGGTGCTGACCGTACTCTCGCGCCTTGAGCGGAAGGGCCTGGTGGAACGCGAACGCGGCACCCGCCCGCACCGCTACCAGGCCGTCTCGAGCCGCGCGGACCACACCGCGGAACTCATGCACGAGGTCCTCGGCTCCGCTCCGGACCGCGAAGCCGTCCTGGCCCGGTTCATTGGTTCCGTCACGGATAACGAGGCAGAAACCCTGCGCAAGCTTTTGGGCCGCAGCTAGCGCCCGATGTTCTGGACCTCATATTTTCTGGCGGTCCTGGCGATAGCATTGGCGTGGCCGGTGCCTATCCTCCTTTCCCGTGCCCAATGGCCGGCCCGCTCCCCCTTCACTGCGATGCTGTTGTGGCAGGCGATCGCGCTGGCCGGTGGCCTGTCCATGATCGGCGCCATGCTCGTTTACGGGCTCGAGCCGGTCGGGGACAACCTGCTCTCCGGCCTGCGGGCGCTGGCTGGCATGGTCTTCCACAATGCCCCCACCACGGAACTGGGCTTCTGGCACATCTTTGCGCTCTCGGCCGCGGCCCTGCTGACGGCGCACCTGGTATTTACCCTGCTGCTGACCTACTACAAGATCCAGCGCCAGCGCCGCCGCCACCGCGAGCTGCTGGACCTCCTGGCTTCGCCGTCCTCCGACGGCCCGGGGACGATGGTCCTGAACGTGGACTCGCCTGTGGCGTACTGCCTGCCCGGCGGCGCACGGTCCGTGACGGTTCTCTCCGACGGCCTCATGGCCGCCCTGGAGCCCGATGAGTTGCGTGCCGTGCTGATTCACGAGAACGCCCACCTGAGCCAGCGCCACCACCTCCTGCTGTGGGCCTTCGCCGCGTGGCGCCAGGCGCTGCCCTGGCTGCCCACCACCCGGCTGGCGCAGGAGTCGGTCAACTCTCTGATCGAGATGCTGGCCGACGACGTCGCGCTCAAGACGGAGAGCAAGGCGACCCTGATCAGGGCGATTGCCATTGTGGCCAGCGGGTCCCCGGCCACCCCCGCGGTGCGCCTGGCGTTCGGCGAGCCCGGCGTGGCCGACGGCGACCCCAGCCAGCCCGGCGCCACCGGAGGCAGCGGCTCGGCGGGTACGACGGCGTCACGCGTCAGCCGCCTGCTCTCGCCGCAGCCGCCGCTGCCGGAACCGCTGCGCGCCGCTGTCCTGGCCTGCTGCGTGCTGCTGCTGGCCGTGCCGACGGCCCTGCTGCTGGTCCCCGGCCTGCTCGGCTAAGTCCGGCTCCCTGCCACCCTGGTCCCCGTCGGCGGGGCGTCAGGCGTCGATGCGGTCCCGGTCCAGGTTGGCGGCGCCTGCAATGATGAAGTCCTTGCGCGGCGCCACGTCCGAGCCCATGAGGAGGCCGAAAGTCTCTTCGGCCTGCTTGGCGTTCTCGATCCCGACCTTCCGGAGCGTCCGGTGCCGGGGGTCCATGGTGGTTTCGGCCAGCTGCTCGGCATCCATTTCGCCCAGCCCCTTGTACCGCTGGATCGGCTCCTTGTAGCGCTTGCCCTCCTTGGCGAGCCGCGCCAGCAGGACATGGAGCTCAGCCTCGGAGTAGGTGTAGATCATCTCGTTGGCCTTCTGGCCGGCGTTGACGACCTCCACACGGTGCAGCGGCGGGACGGCGGCGAAGACGCGCCCCTGGTCGATCATCGGACGCATGTAGCGGAAGAAGAGCGTCAGGAGCAGGGTCCGGATGTGGGCGCCGTCGACGTCGGCGTCTGTCATCAGGATCACTTTGCCGTACCGGGCAGCGCTGATGTCGAACGTGCGGCCGGAACCAGCCCCCACCACCTGGATCAGGGCAGCGCACTCGGCGTTGGAGAGCATGTCCCCCACCGAGGCCTTCTGGACGTTGAGGATCTTGCCGCGGATCGGCAGGAGCGCCTGGAAGTCGGAGGACCGCGCCAGCTTGGCGGTGCCTAGCGCGGAGTCACCTTCGACGATGAACAGTTCGGAGCGTCCGACGTCGTCGGTGCGGCAGTCGGCGAGCTTGGTGGGCATGGAGGAGGTTTCCAGCGCATTCTTGCGGCGCTGGGTTTCCTTGTGGACCCGCGCCGAGATGCGGGACTTCATCTCGCTGACGATCTTTTCCAGCAGCAGCGCGGACTGGGCCTTGTCGTTGCGGTTTGCGGAGGTCAGCTTCGCGGTGATCTCCTGTTCCACCACCTTGGCCACGATGGCCCGGACGGCGGAGGTGCCCAGGATTTCCTTGGTCTGGCCCTCGAACTGCGGTTCGGCCAGCCGGACGGTCAGGACCGCGGTCAGGCCGGCGAAGATGTCGTCTTTTTCGATCTTGTCGTTGCCGGCCTTGAGCTTGCGGGCATTGGTCTCCACGGCCTTGCGGAAGGTCTTCAGCAGGGCCTGCTCGAAGCCGGACTGGTGGGTGCCGCCCTTGGGCGTGGAAATGATGTTGACGAAGGTCCGGACCGTGCTGTCGTAGCCGATCCCCCAGCGCAGCGCGACGTCGACCTCACAGTCGCGTTCGACCTCCGCGAGCTGGCTGTGGCCCTTTTCGTCGAGGACGGGGACGGTTTCCTTGAATTTCCCGGCACCGTGGAGGCGCCAGATATCCGTGACGGCGGGGTCGGCGGCGAGGAAGTCGACAAATTCGGAGATGCCGCCGTCGTGGTGGAAGACCTCCTCATGCGGGCCCGATTCTCCGGGCGTGCCGGCAATCCTGCGTTCATCCCGGACCGTGAGCTTCAGTCCGGGCACCAGGAACGAGGTCTGGCGGGCACGCGCGGCGAGGTCATCGTAGGAGAATTTGGCGTCGGGCGTGAAAATCTGCCGGTCCGCCCAGTAGCGGATCCGGGTTCCTGTCACGCCGCGCTTGGCCTTGCCCACGACATCGAGCACAGAGCCGTCGATGAAGGGTTCGAACAGGGTCGCGGGGTCCGGCTTGGTGCCCGGATCTTTGAACCGGCCCGGCTCGCCCCGGCGGAAGGACATCTTGTATGTCTTGCCGCCGCGGTCCACTTCGACGTCGAGGCGGGCCGAGAGCGCGTTGACCACCGAGGCGCCCACGCCGTGCAGGCCGCCGGAAGCGGTGTAGGAGCCGCCGCCGAACTTTCCGCCGGCGTGCAGTTTGGTGAAGACGACCTCGACGCCGGTCAGCCCGGTTTTCGGTTCGACGTCCACGGGGATGCCGCGGCCGTCGTCGTGGATCTCGACCGAGTTGTCCGCGTGGAGGATGATCTTGATGTCGTGGCCGAAGCCGGCGAGGGCCTCGTCGACGGAGTT
This sequence comes from Arthrobacter sp. P4_F11, assembly GCF_056401395.1. Taxonomy (NCBI): domain Bacteria; kingdom Bacillati; phylum Actinomycetota; class Actinomycetes; order Micrococcales; family Micrococcaceae; genus Arthrobacter; species Arthrobacter sp. P4_F11. Next base: position 27,650 of record NZ_JBFUJK010000004.1, on the reverse strand, counting down.
GTCGATGATTTCCCAGAGGCAGTGCATGAGGCCGCGGGAGTCCGTGGAGCCGATGTACATGCCCGGGCGCTTACGGACGGCCTCGAGGCCCTCCAGCACGGAGAGGTGCCGGGCGGTGTAATCAGAACTGGGTGCCACGGGTCGTGAACTCCTTACAGGATCGGGACAGCCACCGCAGCGTGCGCAGGCGGCAGTCACAGAATTTGACGCTCTTCCTAGGTTAGTCGGACTCCGGGTGATCGACGGTCTGCCACTCCCCGCGGGGGCTCTCCGGCCACCCGCCGTTACTGAGACGTGATACGCGGACAGCGAAAGTAGGCCATCCGTGCCATGGTTTGGCCACGAATGCTGGTTATATAGGTATACCGATCTACTAAGGAGGCCGAACATGACAACAGCAGTTGCGGACCGCACACTGACCGCCGCAGACCGGTGCGATCGTTGCGGAGCACAGGCATATGTCCGAGTTGTTCTCGGTGCCTCCGGCGGTGAGCTTCTTTTCTGCGGCCACCACGCACGCGCCGTAGAACCGACCCTCAAGCCGCTCAGTTCAGACTGGCATGATGAGACTGACCGCCTTCACCAGAAGGCCCCGGTTCCGGTCGACTAGACCGCACCGGTTTCAGCCCGGCGCCCTACAGGGTTCCGGGCGACTTGAGACCACTGCATCAGGGCCCCTCCATACCGGAGGGGCCCTGATTCGTTAAGTGCTGGTTCGTCAGGTGCCGGTTCACTGAGGTGCCGTGCACCCCGCCGCAGCGGCAAAAAGCAATGCGGGCTCCCTTCCGGCCCGTTCCTCCGGTGAGGATGGGCGGGAAGCGACCCCGCATTGCTGAGAACCTTTACCCGGTCTGCGACCAGTGGCGCTTAGTCCAGGTAGTCGCGCAGGACCTGTGAGCGCGACGGGTGCCGCAGCTTGGACATGGTCTTGGATTCGATCTGGCGGATGCGCTCACGCGTCACACCGTAGACCTTGCCGATTTCGTCTAAAGTCTTCGGCTGGCCGTCGGTAAGGCCGAAGCGCATTGCTACCACGCCGGCTTCGCGCTCGGAGAGGGTGTCCAGCACCGAGTGCAGCTGTTCCTGCAGCAGGGTGAAGCTCACGGCATCCGCGGGAACCACGGCTTCGGAGTCCTCGATGAGGTCGCCGAATTCGGAGTCGCCGTCCTCGCCAAGCGGGGTGTGCAGCGAGATGGGCTCGCGGCCGTACTTCTGGACCTCCACGACCTTTTCCGGGGTCATGTCGAGTTCGAGAGCCAGCTCCTCCGGGGTGGGTTCGCGGCCGAGGTCCTGCAGCATCTGGCGCTGGACGCGGGCCAGCTTGTTGATGACTTCCACCATGTGCACCGGGATGCGGATGGTGCGGGCCTGGTCGGCCATGGCGCGGGTGATCGCCTGGCGGATCCACCAGGTGGCGTAGGTGGAGAACTTGAAGCCCTTGGTGTAGTCGAATTTCTCGACCGCACGGATCAGGCCCAAGTTGCCTTCCTGGATCAGGTCCAGGAACAGCATGCCGCGGCCGGTGTAGCGCTTGGCCAGCGAGACGACGAGGCGGAGGTTGGCCTCCAGCAGGTGGTTCTTGGCCCGTTTGCCGTCGTGGATGACGAATTCGAGCTCGCGCTTGAGTTTCGGATCCATGGTGCCGTCGTCGGCGGCGATCTTTTCTTCAGCGAAGAGACCGGCCTCGATCCGCAGGGCCAGGTCTACTTCCTGTTCGGCATTCAGCAGGGCGACCTTGCCGATCTGCTTCAGGTAGTCCTTGACTGGGTCGGCGGTGGCGCCGGCAGACATAACCTGCTGCACCGGAGCGTCGTCGTCGTCGGCGTCGGAGTAGACGAAGCCGGAGCCGGTGGTGGCCGCAGCCTTGCCGGCGACTTCCTCGCCTTCTACTTCGTCGCCGAGCTCGGCGGCGTCGGGCGTGATGTCGTCGAGATCCTCTTCGGCGTCGACGTCATCGTCAGACGTACTGGCAGAGTTGCCGGCGGCTTCTGCCGCGGCTTTCGCGCCGGGCTTGGGCCCGCGCTTCTTGGGCTCAGGCTTGGCGACGGTGTCGCCACCCTCTGCGGAAGCGGCGTCCTTGACAGCCTTGTTGGCTGCGCGCGTGGCGGCGCGCTTGGCGTTGGTCGCCGCCTTCTTCTCCTCAGGGGACAATTCGGCCTGGTCGGCGGGTTCCTTCTTCGCGGAAGACGGGGTCACTGAAAACCTTTCTAGCTGCGGTCTGCGGAATCACCATACGGGCAACACCACTATGACCCTGTCAAGTCCGTGTTCAACATCAGGTGCAACCACGACCAGCAGAGCCACTTAGTAGAACTGCTGGCGCGGCCTTAATGTTCCCTGTTTCCAAGGATCATTTAGGGCACTTGATACACGGACCCAACCGGGTCTCGGCAACCATTGTCTCACGGTTTTCAGGCCAGGTGCCTTTCGCGACGCCGGGTCGACGATATCGCGGCGCCTTCGCCCGCCGCGTCAGGACCTCATGCCGCGTACGGGGCAAACTTCTGCCAGGCAGCCTCCCGCCTTGCAGCCCAGCCGCAAAGGGTGCCGCGCCGGCCAAGCTCTGCCAGCAGTTCCGCGAGCCTGTATCCCGGGTGGCCCTGCAAGGCCTGGCAGTAGAGCGCGTCGGCGTAGGAGCCGCGGCCACGGCACCATTCGATCCAGCCCCGCGCCGTCACGGCGGCTGCTGTTGCCTCCCCGTCACCAAGACTGCCGAGCCGTTCCAGGACCCGCTCGAGCCCGACCATCAGGGTCCAGTCCGGGGCCGACGGCGCCAGTCCGAGCAGGACTTCCCCGTAACCGGGAACAGCCCCCGCATCAGGCACGGCTCCGGCGGCGGACCGGCCGCTGCCGGGTGCCACCGGCAGGGGCATCCGCGGAGCGGACCTGGACCGTGAAGTGCGGCCGGACATTAACCCCGGCAGGGGGCTGGGCGTCGGTCGGAGCCGTGAGGCGGGCGTGTCATCGGGGAAAGCGGCGGACCCGGGGTCTGGGTCGAAGATACCGAAGTCCTCGGCGCCACGTTCGGCCGCGGACCGTCCGGCGGCCGCCATCACCAGGACCGCATCCCGCCATGACGGAATGCACAGGCTGGCCCGCAGGTAGCCGGCGAGTTCCGGTGAGAGCTGAAGCGGCCGGCCAATGGTCCAGGGATCGGGCGTCCCGGAGCCGGTGGTCCCGGCGTCGGTGCCGGCGTCGGGCGTCCCGGAGCCGGTGGTCCCGGCGTCGTTCCCGGAGTTGGTGGTCCCGGAGTCGGTGGTTCCGGCGCCGGGGACGGCACCCCTAGCCGCGTCACCCGGGGTGGGGACAGGAAGGTGCTCCTGGCCAACGGCGGCCTGCATGGCCATCATCCAGACATCGAGGACCTGGTCGAATTGGGCCCGGTCCCGCCGTCGCGGGGAGAATTGTTCCGCCCAGCCGCACTCGGCAAGGCTCACCGCGGGGTCCACCGGCAGCGGCGCCGGGCTGGTCCCCTGGGCGCCGGGGACCGCGCCGACGCTGCTGCCGCGGTATACCATCTCGGCGTTGAGCCTGCTGTTCCTGATCTGCTCGACCGGCCGACCCGGCATCCCACAGCATTCCGGATCGCTGCAGTGTGCGTTGCGCCAGAACTCAGTACCGATAATCCAGGCATCCCTCAACGGCAATCCGGCTGCCTCAAGGGCAAGCTCGAGTTCTTCGAGCAGGGGCGCCCACGCATGGCCACCGCCGGGACTCTTCGAATCGGCGTCGGCGTCGGCGTCAGTGAAGAAGGCCAGCAGCGAACCGTCCGCGGCGTCGTCCGCCTGCAGATAGGCCACGACATTTCGGGCGAAGCCGGCCAGCATGTCCCTCCGGCCTGAGCCGCCTCCGGGCACGGGGAGGTCGACCCGCAAGGTGGCTCCGAGGCGTTTGCCCTGCAAGGTCATGGCCACGAGGCTGTCTTCCGGCCAGTAGCCGAGGGAGTGCGGGATGAAGCCCAGGATGTCTTCGGGGCCGGTGATTCTCAGGTGATCGGGAGCTGTCATAAGCCCAGCTTCGCGGCGGCCGCGTCCCGGGTGACAGTACCGGGTTGCGCTATGTGGATAAACGAGGGTGGATAGCCGTCCGTGGATAGCCGTCCGTGGATAAGCAACAGTGACTGGACGCACAAGGCACGAACGCCTGATGACAATCGCCGGCAGACCAGCCCATACCGCCCAAACAGCTGGTTCAGGGCGTGCGGCGGCGCTCCGCGACCAGCCTGCGCTGCTCGGCCAGGGACTTGAGCAGGGGTGGAACCATGACTCCCTGGGCCGCCATCTGGCGCCGGACCTTCCGCCGGGTCACCATGATGGCTCCTGCTCCCCCGGCCAGCAGCAGGAACTGCACGCTCAGGGCCACGCGGAACGGATCCAGGCCGTAGAGCTCCCCTTGCGAGAACCCGGAGGCATGCAGGACGTCGAGCACCAGCCCGATCAGGTAAATGGACACGAGCGCTGCGATGAAGCCACCCACGTTGACGATCCCCGTGGCGGTGCCGAGCCGGTGGGCCGGGTTGAAGGTCCGGGCGAAATCGAAGCCGATCATGGAACCGGGGCCGCCGACGGCGAGTGTCACCACCAGCGCAGCCAGGAGCCAGAGCGGCGCGCGTCCCGGCACCAACAGAACCGCCGCCCAGGCGGCAGCGGTGCATCCGGAAATGAGCAGCACCATAGTGGAGCGCCGCAGCGGATGCCGGGCAACGAATCGGCCCATCAGGGGTCCGGCGGCGATGGCGCCGGCGACGTACAGCGCCATGAGGGCCGAGACCGTGCCGCGGTCCAGCCCCTCGGCGGAAATCAGGAAAGGGTAGCCCCACGTCATGGCAAAAACGGTGCCGCTGAACTGGACGGTGAAGTGGCTCCACAGCCCGAGCCGGGTTCCGGGTTGCCGCCAGGCGTGTCCCAGCGAAATGCCGGTGGCACGCAGCCCCTGGGACTGTGCCGGTGCGGAGTGCCCGGGCGGAAGATCCTGGAGCAGGATCAGCACCAGCACGACGGCGAGGCCGGACATCGCGGCGAGCGTCAGGAAGGCCGGCGTCCACCCCGCGGAGTGCAGGATCATGGCGAACGGCACCACGCTGAAGAGCTGGCCGAGCTGGCCGGACATGCCGGTCAACTGCGTCAGGAGCGGGACGCGCCCCGGGGCGAACCAGAGCGGGATGAGCCGGATGACGGAAATAAACGTCATGGCGTCACCGGCGCCCACCAGGACACGTCCCAGGACTCCGCCGGGAATGTTGTCGGCAAAAGCCAGCTGAAGCTGGCCGAGTCCCATCAGGACACCACCGCCCGCCAGCATAGCGCGGGAGCCGAACCGGTCCACCAGAATGCCCACGGGAATCTGCAGCGCCGCATATACCAGCAGCTGCAGCACGGTGAAGAAGGAGATCTCCGCGGCACTGGCGTGGAAGCGTTCCGTTGCCTCCAGGCCGACCACCCCGAAGGAGGTCCGTTGGCTGACGGCCACGAGATAGGCGAAGATCCCGACGATCCAAATCAGCCAGGCGCGGGGGGAGGTCACTCCCCCATTATGCCCGGCTCAAGATAAATAGTATTTATTCGCCGGGTTCTTTACGGGCCAGGTACGCCTCGACGGCGGCACCAAGAGCGTCGGCGTTGGGGAGCTGGTCGTTCTCGTCTGCCAGCAGGGACCTCCGGACCGTCCCCTCGGCCTTTTCGTCGTATCGGGTCTCCAGCCGTGAGACCACCTGCTGGACCTCCTCGGATGCCTCGATCTGCTCGGCAATCTGCCGGCCCACCTCGCGTCCCGCCTCGCGCAGACGGTCGGTCGGCAGCATGAGCGACGTTGCCGCGCCCAGGTACTCGAGCCCGGCGACGGCGGCCGTTGGGTACTCGGCTTCGGCCAGGTAGTGCGGCACATGGATCACATAGCCGGCGATGTTCCGGCCGGCCTCCGTCAGCCGCAGCTCCAGGATGTGGCCCACCGCGGCCGGCACCTCCACTGTGGGCTTCCAGACAGAGATTCCCTCGATCAGCTCCGGCCGGTTGCCGTGCACGGTCACACCGACCGGCCGGGTGTGGGGAACGGGCATCGGGATCGAATGGATCCAGGTGACGAGGTTGACGTCGAGCTCCTCGACGAGGCCGACGACGGCGCGAGCGAAGCGCTCCCATTGCAGGTCCGGCTCGAACCCGGCAAGGAGCAGGAACGGGCTGCCCAGTCCGTCGACCAGCCGGTAGAGCGCCAGGCTCGGTGCCTGGTAGTCCTGCAGGTGGTCCTCGACGAAGCTGACCTGCGGGCGCCGGGACCGGTAGTCGATCAGCTGGTCGGCGTCGAACTCGGCGATCATCTCGGCATCGAGCGTGTCCAGCAGTTCAGCGGTGATCTGCCGGACCACGTGGCCCGCGTCGGCGAAGCCGGTGAACCCCATGACGAGGTTGAGTCCGCGCAGTTCGGTGCTGGAGAACAGCGCGTCATCACGGATATAGAGCGACTGGGGATCCAGCAAAGAGCCGGAAATCCGTTCAATCACGGCGTGTTCCTTTCACGATGGCGGCGGTGGGAGAAGCGGGGCGCAGTCCGCCATTCGGGCGGTGCCTGGCGGAACGGCCAGCCAGGCGGATCCTGCCGGCCAGTCCCATGGAGCACTCACCGCTCCGCAGCGTCTCTACCAATACAACGCCCCGGCACCCGGGCTAATTCCTGCCCGGGGTGTGCTCCAGCTCTCATTCGATTGAATTTCCGCACGGTCGAGAGACTACGATCGGTGATGGCCCTAGGGCCTGTTTTGCAGACACCGGGTTGCGTCCCAAACCGACGGCGCCCCGGGATCCGTGGCAGGGCGCCAAACATGCAGTTCCTGCCGAATATCACCGAGAACCATCACAGAGAATTGAGGACTGTCCTCGTGGTCAAGAATAGTGAAGTCAAACTTAGTGCAGTCGCAGGGGATTTGAAGAAGTCCCCCAGCGATGCCCTCGTCATCGGCGTCGGACAGGGTCCTGACGGCCCCGTTCTGCTCGACAATCCACTGACGGCCAAGGCCGCGGAGGCCCTGGCGGAATCACTGAGCGTTCTTGGCATCACCGGCGCGGCGGACCAGGCTCACCGGCTGCCCGGCCTGCCCGAGGCGGGAGCGACCATCCTGCTGCTCGCCGGCGTCGGCAAGCTTTCGGCCACGCAGCCGCTCTCCGAGGAGGCACTGCGCCGCGCCGCCGGCTCGGCCGTCCGCCAGCTGGCCGGCGTCGCCACCGTCACCCTTGCCCTGCCCACGACCACCCTGGCCGAGGTCGCGGCGGTCGCCGAGGGCGCCGCGATGGGCGCCTACTCCTACACGGAGTTCCGGTCCTCCAAGGACGGGCTCAAGGACCCGGTGAAGAACGTCATCATCCGCACCGACTTCGCCACGGACAAGGCGCTGGCGCCGGTCCTGAACCGGGCATCCCTGATCGGCACTGCCGTGAACGCGACCCGCACGCTGGTCAACCAGCCGCCGAGCCACCTCTACCCCGAGTCCTTCGCCGACGCCGCCAAGGAACTTTCCAAGGGCCTGCCGGTGAAGGTGACCGTCTGGGACGAGAAGCGTCTTGAGAAGGAGGGCTTCGGCGGCATCCTCGGCGTCGGCAAGGGCTCCACCCGGCAGCCGCGCCTCGTAAAGGTCGAATACGCCCCGGCGAAGCCCACGGCCAAGATCGCCCTCGTGGGCAAGGGCATCACCTTTGACACGGGCGGCATCTCCATCAAGCCGGCCCTGGGCATGGGCGACATGAAGTCCGACATGGCGGGTGCCGCCGTCGTCCTCAACACCGTCCTGGCCCTCGCGGGCCTCGGGCTGCCCGTCAAAGCGACTGCGTGGCTCTGCATCGCCGAGAACATGCCCTCCGGCGCTGCACAGCGCCCGGCGGACGTTCTGACGATGTTCGGCGGCAAGACCGTTGAGGTCCTCAACACCGACGCCGAGGGGCGCCTGGTCATGGCCGATGGCATCGTCGCCGCCAGCCAGGAATTCCCGGACGCCATCATCGACGTCGCAACCCTCACCGGCGCCCAGCTCATTGCCCTTGGCGACCGCACCGCCGGCGTAATGGGTTCCGACTCCCTCACCGGCGCCATCAAGACCGCCGCGGACCGGGCCGGCGAGCTCGTCTGGCCCATGCCGCTGCCGGAAGAACTCCGGGCCAGCCTCGACTCCCAGGTCGCCGACATCGCCAACATTGGCGAACGCCACGGCGGCATGATGACGGCGGCCGTCTTCCTGCGCGAGTTCGTGGGCAAGGGCAAGGGCGGGGAACAGATCCCGTGGGCGCACATCGACATCGCCGGCCCGTCGTTCAATAACGGCAGCCCCTACGGCTACAACCACAAACAGGGCACGGGCTGCACCGTCCGCACCCTGGTGGCCTACGTCGAGGACATCCTCGCCAAGACCGTCTAGCGCATCGCGGCTTTGTGGCCGGGGCGGCGATGCCTTCCCGGCCACAAAGGCGCGTGACACTGGACACAAGCGCTCCACAAACGCCATGGCAAGGTGGAGCATGTATTAGTGGTTCGCTAAGGTAAACCTTGTTTCCCAGAAGCAGACCCCAATGTAGTAGTCACAAATGAAAGGGAACCGGCCGGCTGGCACAATCACAGCAGACAGGTTCCAAGACCAGATGATGCGTACTCTCGTGTCATCGTTCACGCGAGGGAGCGTTTTAGTGGCCGATCAGGCAACTGCGCAAGAATTCGACATCCTGGTACTCGGCGGCGGCAGCGGCGGCTACGCCACCGCACTGCGTGCTGTCCAGCTTGGCCTCACCGTCGGCCTCATCGAAAAGGGCAAGCTCGGCGGCACCTGCCTGCACAACGGCTGTATCCCCACCAAGGCCCTGCTGCACTCGGCAGAGCTGGCGGACCACGCCCGCGACTCGGCCAAGTACGGCGTCAACGTGACCCTTGACAGCATCGACATCACGGCTGTCAACGCTTACAAGGACGGCATCATTGCCGGCAAGTTCAAGGGCCTGCAGGGTCTGATCAAGGGCAAGAAGGGCATCACCGTCATTGAGGGTGAGGGCAAGCTTCAGGGCACCGACACCGTCGTCGTGAATGGCACCGCGTACAAGGGCAAGAACATTGTCCTCGCGACCGGCTCGTACTCCCGCACCCTGCCGGGCCTGGAAATCGGCGGCAAGGTCATCACCTCCGACGAAGCCCTGACCATGGATTACATCCCCAAGAGCGCGATCATCCTGGGCGGCGGCGTGATCGGCGTCGAGTTCGCTTCGGTCTGGAAGTCGTTCGGCGTCGACGTCACGATCGTCGAAGGCCTCCCGTCGCTGGTTCCGAACGAGGACGCCACGATCGTCAAGGCCTTTGAGCGCGCCTTCAAGAAGCGCGGCATCAAGTTCTCCACCGGTGTCTTCTTCCAGGGCGTCGAGCAGAACGACGACGGCGTCAAGGTAACCCTCGTGGACGGCAAGACCTTCGAGGCCGACCTCCTGCTCGTCGCCGTCGGCCGCGGCCCCGTCACGGCGAACCTCGGCTACGAAGAGGCCGGGATCACGATCGACCGCGGCTTCGTCATCACCAACGAGCGCCTGCACACCGGCGTCGGCAACATCTTCGCCGTCGGCGACATCGTCCCCGGCGTGCAGCTCGCGCACCGCGGCTACCAGCAGGGCATCTTCGTCGCCGAAGAGATCGCCGGCCTGAAGCCGGTCATCGTCGAGGACGTCAACATCCCCAAGGTCACCTACTCCGAACCCGAGATCGCCACCGTCGGCTACAGCGAGAAGGCCGCCAAGGAGAAGTTCGGCGAGGACCAGATCCAGACCCAGGAATACAACCTGGCCGGCAACGGGAAGAGCTCCATCCTGGGCACGTCCGGCCTGGTCAAGCTGGTCCGCCAGAAGGACGGCCCCGTCGTCGGCGTCCACATGATCGGCGCCCGCATGGGCGAGCAGATCGGTGAAGCACAGCTGATTGTGAACTGGGAAGCCTACCCGGAGGACGTGGCCCAGCTGGTCCACGCCCACCCCACCCAGAACGAATCCCTGGGCGAGGCGCATCTGGCGCTGGCGGGCAAGCCGCTCCACGGCTAGCAGCTCCGCCCGCACCACCGCATGAACTCAGAGCTTGGTGCACCCGGCCCGAAAAGCCGGGTGCACTAAGCTCGACCAAGGCAGCAATCATCCGCACTAAAGATCAATAAGGAGAACGGGGACGACATGTCTGAATCCGTTAACTTGCCCGCCCTCGGTGAGAGCGTCACCGAAGGAACCGTCACCCGCTGGCTCAAGCAGGTCGGTGACCGGGTAGAGGTGGACGAGCCGCTGCTCGAAGTCTCCACCGACAAAGTAGACACCGAGATCCCCTCTCCGATCGCCGGCGTGATCGAGGAAATCCTCGTCGCCGAGGACGAGACCGCTGAAGTTGGCGCCCCGCTGGTCCGCATCGGCTCCGGCGACGCCGCCCCGGCCGCGGCAGAGGCTCCGGCCGCGGCCGCCGAAGAGGCACCGGCTCCCGCCGCAGCGGCGCCGGCCGCAGAAGAGGCTCCCGCGGAGGCTCCGGCCGCCGAGGCCCCTGCCGCCGCTCCGGAATCTGCTCCGGCAGGTGAAGGACACGATGTCACGCTGCCTGCCCTGGGTGAAAGCGTCACCGAAGGCACTGTGACCCGCTGGCTGAAGAGCATCGGCGACACTGTAGAGGTCGACGAGCCGCTGCTCGAGGTTTCCACCGACAAGGTCGACACCGAAATCCCGTCCCCGGTTGCCGGAACCCTCCTGGAAATCCGCGTCAACGAGGACGAGACGGCCGAGGTCGGATCCGTCCTGGCCGTCATCGGCTCCGGCGCCGCGGCACCGGCCGCACCGGCCCCCGCCGCGGCCCCCAAGCAGGAAGCAGCACCGGCAGCCCCCAAGCAGGAAGCGCCGGCCGCCCCCGCACCGGCAGCAGCACCGGAGGCTCCCAAGCAGGAAGCTCCCGCAGCGGCTGCTCCGTCTGCGCCCGCCGCCCCGGCAGCTCCCGCGCCTGCGGCAGCAGCTGCCGCACCGGCAGAGTCCGGCTACGTCACTCCCCTGGTCCGCAAGCTGGCCAACCAGCAGGGCGTCGACATCGCGGCCCTCACCGGCACCGGCGTCGGCGGCCGCATCCGCAAGCAGGATGTGCTGGCAGCTGCCGAGGCAAAGGCAGCACCGGCCGCAGCCCCCGCCGCATCTGCGCCGGCAGCCGCACCACCCGCAGGTGCAGCCTCCTCGCTGCGCGGCACCGTGCAGAAGGCCCCGCGCATCCGCCAGGTCATTGCCCGCCGCATGCGCGAGTCGCTGGACATCTCCACCCAGCTGACCCAGGTCCACGAGGTCGACATGACCAAGGTTGCCAAGCTGCGCGCCAAGGCCAAGAACTCCTTCCAGGCCCAGAACGGCTCCAAGCTGACCTTCCTGCCCTTCATCGCCAAGGCTGTTGCCGAGGCCCTGAAGCAGCACCCGAAGGTCAACGCCTCCTACGACGAGGACAAGCAGGAGATCACCTACCACAACGCCGAGCACCTGGCGATTGCGGTGGACACCGACAAGGGCCTGCTGGTTCCGGTCATCTCGGACGCCGGCAACCTGAACCTTGCCGGCCTGGCCGGCAAGATTGCCGACGTCGCCGACCGCACCCGCAGCGGCAAGATCGGCCCGGACGAGCTCTCCGGCGGCACCTTCAGCATCACCAACATCGGTTCGGTGGGCGCCCTGTTCGACACCCCGATCATCAACCAGCCGCAGGTTGCCATCCTCGGCACCGGCGCGATCGTCAAGCGGGCCGTAGTGGTCGCCGACGAGAACGGCGATGACTCGCTGGCCATCCGTTCGATGATGTACCTCTCCCTGACGTACGATCACCGCCTGGTCGACGGCGCCGACGCAGGACGCTTCCTGCAGACGCTGAAGGCACGCCTTGAGGAAGGCGCCTTCGAGGCCGACCTCGGACTCTAGGGTCTAGAAGCACACTGACGGCGACGGCGGTACGGGCTCCGGTGGGAAGCCACCGGGCGCCCGTGCCGCCGTCGCCGTTTTTGCTGTTCCTCCCCGGGGCCGCGGCGGGTCCTACTACGGTGCGTAGAAGACTCTGGCTACACTGATGCCATGAACATCGTCTATAACGTCATGGTCTTCCTGCACATCATCGGCGCCGCCATGATTGTCGGTATCTGGATCGGCCAGATGAAGAAGCCCACCGTCCACCCGCGCCAGTTCGACGGCGCGATGCTGCAGCTGATTACGGGCATCATCATGATGGGGCTGATCCCGGTCCTGGACATGAACGCCAACTACGCCAAGCTCGGCGTCAAGCTTGTCATCGCCCTGATCGTCGGCGTCCTGGCCTTCATTGGCCGCCGCAAGTACAAGAAGGGCGAGCCGATCAGCAAGGGCCTCGCGAACAGCGTTGGCGGCCTGGCACTGCTCAACGTTGCGATCGCGACCCTGTGGCAGTAACCGGCTGACTGCACCTGCCATGACGGCGCCGCTCCCCCGCGGGGGTGCGGCGCCGTCGTTGTTTAACTGCCACCGTTAAGCCGTCAGTCGCCGGCGATGCAGAATTCGTTGCCCTCGGGATCCTGCATCACATCCCAGTGGAAGTCGCCGATACCATTGCCCTCCACGAACCCGGCACCGAGGGACTCGGCGCGGGCGCGCAACGCCGCAGGGTCGGGCCCATGGATGTCCAGGTGCAGGCGCCGCCTGCCCTCCGTGGGGTCCTGGACCTGCTGGAAGGCCAGCTGCGGGGCCCCTGGGCCGGCGGGCTCCAGCCAGACGAACTGCTCGAAGCGCGAGGAGACGCCCGTACCCAACAAGTCGGCCCAGAACTGCGCCAGGCGCGCGGCATCGACGGCGTTGACCATGATCGTGGCAATACGCGCCACGGGCGCCCCTGGCACCTGCGCATCTTCGGTAAGTTCCATGACGACACTGTACGGGTCACAATCCTCTGACAGCGGAACCCCCGTGCGGCGGCCGCACAGAATCCCTAGGATTGATCACGGCAGGCTCCGGCACCAGCCGGACCCCTGATTCACAACGACGTCGAGGAGTGGACATGGCTACAACACGCACCGCACACACTGTATGGAATGGCGACCTGATGACAGGCGCCGGCAACACCACCCTGGACAGCTCCGGGCTGGGCAACTTCGACGTCACCTGGAAGGCGCGCGCCGAGGCCGCCGAGGGCAAGACCAGCCCCGAGGAGCTCATTGCGGCAGCGCACTCCGCGTGTTTCTCGATGGCGTTCAGCAACGCCCTGGCCCAGGCCGGCCACACGGCCGAGGAGATCAACACCAAGGCCGACGTGACGTTCCAGCCGGGTACCGGGATCACCGGCAGCCACCTCACCCTGGCCGCGCGCGTCCCGGGCATTTCCGCCGACGATTTCCAGCGGCTGGCCGAGGAAGCCAAGACCGGCTGCCCCGTCTCCGCTGCCCTGACCGGCATCGAAATCACCCTGGACGCCACCCTGGCCTCCTAGCCCGGCTGCAGTACCACGAGGCCCCCGCCGCCCGGGATATCCAGGGTGGCGGGGGCCTTGCCGTCTGTCCTGCGCGGACCGTCTGTGCGGGCCGCGCCCGGGAGCGCCTAGGCCTGGCCGGCCTGCTGGCGCGCAGGCAGCGGTGCGGGCCGGACCCGGCGGTAACCCTCGCGCAGCGGCGGACGGTCCGTGGGCAGTTCCTGGATCATTTCCTTCAGCGCCCCGATTCCGTACTCCAGTTGCGGGTCGGTTCCGGCGGCGTAGGCGTGCGGCGGGAAGGTCACCTCGATGTCAGGGGTGACGCCGAAGTTTTCCACGCCCCAGCCAACACCACCGGCGAACCAGGTGGCGTAGCGCGGCTGGGTGACGCCGGTGCCGTCGGCCAGCGCGAAGCGGTTGTCGATCCCGACGACGCCGCCCCAGGTGCGGGTGCCAATGACGGGCCCGATCCCCCGCAGCTTGGAGACCTGCGTGATGATGTCGCCATCGGAGCCGGCGAACTCATCGGTGAGAATGATGACCGGTCCGCGGGGAGCGTGGTGCGGGTACGTCCGCGGCTTTTCCCCGCGCGGCATGCTCCAGCCGGTGACCTTGCGCCCGATGAGCTCGGCCACGAGCTGGGAGGTGTGGCCGCCGCGGTTGCGCCGGACATCGACGATCAGTCCGTCCAAGGCCGTTTCGGTGTCGAGATCGCGGTGCAGCTGTGCCCAGCCGTTGGCCATCATGTCCGGGATGTGCAGGTAGCCGAACGTCCCGTTCGAGGCTTCCCGGACAGTTCGCCGGTTGCCGGAGACCCATTCCTGGTAGCGCAGGCGCTCCTCGTCCTTGACCGGGACCACGGCCACGCGGCGCTGGGCGCCCGCGGCCGCCCCATGGCCGGCGCCATTGCGCAGGGTAAGTTCCACGGCGCGGCCGGCCGCGCCGACAAGCTGCATTGCCGGGGTCCGCGTTTGGGTCAGTTCGACGCCGTCGATCGCCAGCAGGATATCGCCCGGCTTCGCGTCGGCGCCGGGACGGGTCAGCGGCGAAGTGGCCAGCGGGTCCGAGGACTCCCCCGCCAGGATGCGGGTGATTTCCCACCCCTCGCCGGTGAACCTCAGGTCCCCGCCGAGGCGGCCCTGAGGGCTGCTGCCGTTCTCGACAGCGGCCATGGGCCGGACGTAGGCGTGGGAGGTGCCGAGCTCGCCGTGCAGCTCCCACAGCAGGTCCACCAGGTCGTCATGGGAGCCGAGGCGTTCCACCACCGGGCGGTAGCGGGCGTGGACGGACTCCCAGTCCTGGCCGGCCATGTCCTCGGTCCAGAAGAAGTCGCGCTGGAGCCGCCATGCCTCGTCAAAGGCCTGGCCCCACACGCTGAGTGGGTCCAGCTGCACCCGGATGCGGCCAAGGTCCACCTTGACCAGCTGGCCGGAGTCCTCATCGGCCTTGGCGGCGGCCGGCGCCACGCGGATCTGCTTGTCCTGGATGAACACGATCTTTTCGCCGTCGCCGGAGAGCCGGTAGCTGTCCAGGGCCTCAACGATCGTGGCGGTACGGCGCTTGGCCAGGTCGTAGCGGACCAGGCTCGGCGCCGCGCCCTTGTCCTCGAGGCTGGCCCGGCCCTCACCGGTGGTGCCGGCGAGCTCGCTGTCCAGCCAGAGCAGGGCGCCGGCGACGGCGGTGAGTCCGGCGTAGTTGCCTTGCGGCACCGGGACCCCGATGACGCGGTGGGCCAGGCCCTCGGCGTCGACCCGCACGGACGGCACGGGTTTGGCCGCCGGTTGCGGCCCGGACGCAGCAGCCGCTGTTCCGGCGGCACCTGCCTCGGCGTCGGCGTCGAAGTGGAGGTCGACGCTCGGGCCGAAGGGCGACGGGGTGTCGGCGGCGAGGGCGACGAGGTACGGCTTGATCGGGCTCGGGAAGGACAGATCGAAGGAGTGCCCGTCGTAGACCGGGTCGAAACTGCGGTTGGAGAGGAAGGCGAGGTATTTGCCATCCGGGGTGAACGACGGCGACTCGTCGCGGAACCGGCCGTCGGTGACGTCAATGATCGCAGCTCCAGTGCCGTCGTCGATCCGGGTGATCCGGAGCCGGCTGCGGGACCCGAAGGACGTGACCGGCTCGGACCAGCCGAGCCACGCGGAGTCCGGGGACCATGTGAATCCATCAATGCTGCCCTCGCCGATGCTGCTCAGCTGGGATATCGTGCCCGTGCGGGTGTCGGCAAGGTAGATATCACCGAACGCCGTGCCGACCGCGAGCCAGCGCCCGTCCGGGCTGGCTTCGATGGCGCTGGCCCGGCTGGGCTTGGGGAAGTCGATCCGCGTCAGTTCATCGGAGGCGGGCGCGGCCTCCACGGCGCCCGCACCGGCCCGGTCGGGCCCGGAGCCGGAGATGGAGCCGGCTGCGTCTGCTGCAGCCGGGGCCGGGACTGCTGTGACCGGGCCGGACACGGAACCGTTTGCAGCGGCGGGGATTGATCCTGCGCCGGTCAGGGCGGCTGCGGACACCGGCTTGGGCAACTGCATGCCGGCGTCCTCGGCGGAAGCAGCGGGCCGGGCCGTTGCCTCGGCAGCGGACTGCACGGCCGGCTGCGGGGCCTTCGATGCTGCCGCGGCCGCTCCGGCCAGGGGCGCCGCAATGGCTTTCAGGTACAGGGCCTCGACGCCGTCGTGGTCGGCGACATAGGCGATCCGGCCCTCGCCGAAGGGCCGCGGCAGCCGTGCCCGGACGCCCGGGGTGGCCTCGAGGACGCGGGAAGGGCCGTCCTTGTGCCGCAACCAGTGGACGGTTCCGTGGGATTCGACGGCGCTGGACGCGCCCGTGCGGTCCGGTACGACGTCGCCAAGGTGCTTCGAGGGCTTCAGCGGGGCAGGCCGGCGCGCCTGCGAGGCGGAACCGAGCACAATGTCGAGCTTGACGGCCTCGGCGTCGAGGCTGGGCAGCAGCCAGAGCTCACCGGCCGATTCGAAGATCACGCGTTCGCCGTCGGTGGCGGCGTGGCGGACATAGAAGTCCTCGTGGTCCGTGTGGCGCCGCAGGTCGCTGCCGTTGGGCAGGACGGAATAGAGGTTTCCGTAGCCCTCGTGGTCGGACAGGAACGCGATCCGTCCCTTGACCCACAGGGGGTCGGTGAGGTTTCCGTCCAGCGCGGCAGCGAGCCGGACGAATTCGCCGTTTCCGTCCGCGTCGATCCACAGCTTGCCGGCGGCGCCGCCGCGGTAGCGCTTCCACCAGGCCGGCTCACGCGAGAGGACGCTGGCGAGCACCACAGGGCGTTCGTCGCCGACGACGGGGCCATAGGCCACGGACTCGACCGGGCCGAACGGGAGTTCCTGCGCCCAGCCGCCGGTCACGGGGAGGCTGTAGGCGTGGGTGTGACGGCTGTCGGACTGGCGGAACGCGCTGGTGACCAGGACGTCGCCGTCGGGGGTGAAGCCCTTGACCCGGGTGGAAGGGTGGCCGAAGTAGCTCAACTGGCTGTAGCCGCCGCCGTCGACGTTGGCCGTGACGACTTCCGGGGCAGTCCCTTGGACGACGGTCCAGACCAGACGCTTGCCGTCGGGGGTGAAGCGGGGGTTGCGGGCCGGCAGTTGCAGGGAGGATACGCGCCAGGCGCGGCCCCCGCCCACGGGTGCAATCCAGACGTCGTCCTCGGCCACAAAGGTGACCAGATCGCCGTGCAGATGCGGGAAACGGAAGTAACTCGAGGGGGTCATCGTTCGATCATAGCCACAACGGTCCTTACGGCCCGGGAGGTTTCGCGGCCGTGCCGGGCATGGTGAGATGGATCATGCGAATCCTTATTGCCGGGGCCTCCGGGCTGATCGGAACTGCCCTTTCGGGTGCACTGCGCAGCGAGGGGCACGACGTCGTCGCCCTGGTCAGGCGTGCCCCTGCGTCCCCAGCCGAGTTCCAGTGGGACCCGGCTGCCGGCCGGATCGACGACACTGCGCTGAAGGGCGCGGACGCGGTGGTCAACCTCTCCGGCGCCGGGATCGGCGACCGGCCCTGGACCAAGGCGCGGGTCAACGAGCTCCGCGCCTCCCGGCTGGGGGCTACCCGGACCCTCGCGGCCGCCATGGCGCGCACCGACGCGCCGCCCGCCGTGTTCCTGAGCCAGTCGGCCTCCGGTTACTACGGCAACGCCGGTACGGCGGTGCTGCGCGAGAACGCGCCGGCCGGCACCGGCACCCTGTCCCGCATCTGCGTCGACTGGGAGGCAGCGGCGCATGAGGCGCCTGCCGGAGTCCGGGTGGTCACGCCCCGCACCGGCGTCGTCCTGAGCCGTTCCGGCGGCGCACTGGGCCGGCTGTTGCCGCTGCTGCGCCTGGGCGTCGGCGGCCCGCTCGGCGATGGCCGGCAGTTCTGGCCGTGGATCACTCTGCCGGATGTGGCCGCCGCCTTTTCCTTCCTTCTCTCGGCGCCCGTGTCCGGGCCGGTCAACGTCTGCGCCCCCGAAGCCGCAGATGTGAATTCCCTGATCACGCAACTGGCCAGGGCGCTGCACCGGCCGGCGGCGCTGCGGGTACCCGCCCCGGTGCTGCGGCTGGTGATGGGCGATCTCGCCGAAGAACTGCTGCTCGCGAGCCAGCGGCTGGAGCCGGCCGTCCTGGCGGAGAACAGCTTCGCCTGGAAGCACCCGTCCCTCGCCGGGGCCGCCGCCTGGGTGGCAGGGCGCGGCTAGCTGCCGCTACTATCCGTGCAGCGTCGCGTACCTCTGGAGGAAGAGGGCCAGGGACTCTGCCAGGGCCCTGATCTCGCCCGGATCGACGCTCTCGTTCGGTGCATGGATCAGGGCGAGTGGCTCCTCGACGCCGAGCAGGATGATCTCCGCGTCCGGGTAGGTGTCCGCGAAGACGTTGCAGAGCGGGATCGATCCCCCTTGCCCCAGGGTTGTCATGGGCGTGCCGTAAGCCTGGGACATCGCGGCGCTCATGGCTTCAAAGGCCGGGCCGCCGACTGCCGCCTGGAATGGCGACCCGATGGCCTCGAGGTCCACCGCGACGTGGACATCCCAGGGCGCGGCCGCCTTGAGGTGGCTGACCAACGCCGTGTGGGCGTCGGCGGCCGCCATGCCCGGCGGGACGCGCAGGTTCAGGCGTGCCGCGGCCCGCGGCACGATCGCCGCCGTCGAGCCGGTCACCGCCGGGCAGTCGATGCCGAGCACGGTGACCGCGGGCCGCGCCCAGAGCATGTCGGACACGGTGCCGTCCCCCAGCAAGGACACTCCCTCCAGGACGCCGGCGTCGGTGCGGAACTGCTCTGGCGGATAGGGGGCACCGGTCCAGGTCTGGTCGTTGTCCAATCCCGTGACCGTCGTGTTGCCTTGCCGGTCCCGCAGTGATGCCAGCATGGCGATCAGTGCGGCGAGCGCGTCGGGGGCCGCCCCGCCAAACATGCCGGAGTGAAGCTCTGACGCCATCGCCTCCACCGTCACCACGACATTGACCATCCCGCGCAGGGTCACGGTCGCGGCCGGGTGGCCCACGGAAGCGTTGCCGGTGTCGCAGACCAGGATGGTGTCGGCACGGAGCAGGTCCGGGTAGCTGGCGACGAACGCCTCGAGCCCGCCAGTGCCCTGTTCCTCCGACCCCTCGACCACCACCTTCAGGTTAACCGGTACGTCGTTGCCGAGCGCCCTCAGTGCGAGCAGGTGGGCGAGGATGTTGCCCTTGCAATCGGCGGCGCCCCGGCCGTACCAGCGGCCGTCCACTTCAGTGAGCTCGAAGGGCGGGGTCCGCCATGCCGAGTCATCGAGGGGTGGCTGGACGTCGTAGTGCGCGTAGAGGAGCACGGTGGGCGCGTCCGGATCGGGTCCGGGCCTGGAGCCCACCACCGCGTCGGAGCCGTCCGGGGTCCGTTCGAGGTGCACATCCGAAAATCCGAGTCCAGCGAACTTGTCCAGCACCCACTGGGCAGCCTTGGCACACTCCTCGACGGGAAACTGCCGCGCATCCGCCACCGACCGGATGGCCACGAACTCGGCGAGCTCCTCCCGTGCCGGACCCATCAGACCGGTGATGCGGGCGCGCAGGTCCACGGCTCACGCACCACCGGTGTTGGACGTCTTGAGGTCGTCGATGAACTCCTGGAACTCGGCGAGCTGGTCCGGGCAATAGACCTTAATAATCGCGAGCTCGCCGACGGCGATCCGGGCGTTCGCGATCACCGGCCTGTAGCCCGGCCCGGTTGCCCCGTTCGCCAGCTGGCTCAAGAAGGTGGCCCGGCTCAGCGCGTCGTTCGGGTTCGCGCAGACGGCGCCGCCGTCGTCGCCCAGCACCCGGGCTATCTGCTCGCGTGAGGGCGCCGTCCCGCCGGCCCCCTCGATCGTCGCTATCAGCTGGTCGGCCTTCGCCAGGGATTGTTGTGTCTCCCTCGCCGACCTGAAATTCAGCAGTGCGACGACGGCGAACACTACGAGCAGGATCATGGCAACGATGTAAACGACCGAGCGGCTGCGCTTGGTGGAGGACTCCTGATGCGTGCTCATGACTTAGGTGCCTCCGTCTGCGCTTGTTGGTCGGGCAGCTTCCAGGAGGGCTTGCGGAACCTGTAGAAGAGGAACGGCACGAGCAGGCCGAGCCCGAGTGCGCCGCCGCCGACGATCAGGAAATAGACGAGCGGATCGCCGTTGCCGAACTGCGACGGCGGGACGAACCCGACAAGGAGAGCGGCCAGGGAGGCCGCGAATCCGACGCCGCAAAGCGTCACCAGCATCGGCGCCCGGAAGCCACGCGCGTGTTCCGGGTCGTTGCGGCGGAGCCGGACCGCGGCCACGAACATCAGCAGGTACATGATCAGATAGACCTGCGTGGTGATCACCGAGAAAATCCAGTATGCGCTGGAGACATCCGGGATGAGCGCGTACCCGAGCGCGATCACGGTGGTGACGAGCCCCTGGACGACCAGGAGGTTCTGTTGGATGCCGTTCTTGTTCAGTTTTTGCAGGAACGGCGGGAGGTAGCCTTCCTCCCGTGAGATCAGCAGCAGGCCTTTGGACGGTCCGGCCAGCCACGTCAGCATGCCGCCGAGGGAGGCAGCGACCAGCATGATCCCGAGGATCGGTGTCAGCGCCTGGAGGTTGAAGGAGGCCAGCACCGCGTCAAAGGCCTGCATGACACCGGCTGTGAGGGAGAGTTCATCGGCCGGAACGATCCAACTGATCGCCAGCGCCGGCAGGATGAAGATCAGCAGTACCAGTCCCATGGCCAGGAACATCGACTTCGGATACTCCTTACCCGGGTCCTTCAGCGAGGACACGTGCACAGCGTTCATCTCCATGCCGCTGTAGGACAGGAAGTTATTCACGATCAGCACCAGGCTGGCCAGCCCGGCCCACTCGGGGAAGAAGTTGGCCGCGGTCATAGGAGCGGCGGACGGATTTCCCTGGCCGAGGAAGACGACACCCAGGATGACGAGCAGTGCGCCCGGGATCAGGGTGCCGATGATCAGGCCGCCGCTGGCCAGGCCTGCCACACCCTTCGTGCCGCGGGATGAGACATACACGCCGGACCAGTAGAACACCACGATCACCAAGGCCGTCCACACGCCGCTGCTGGCCAGCGCCGGGTTGAAGACGTAGGCCAGTGTGCTCGCGACGAAGCCCAGCAGGGTTGGATAGTAGAAAATCGTCATGGCGAACTGGCACCACACCGCCAGGAAGCCCATCGGTTTGGAGATTCCGGACGCTACCCAGTTGTAGATGCCGCCCTTCCATCCTGACGCCAGTTCAGCGGACACGAGGGAAGTCGGCAGGAGGAAGACGATCGCGGGAACGAGGTAGAGGAAGACTGAGGCGAGGCCGTAGACGGCCATGGTCGGTGCCGCACGGAGACTGGCCACTGAACTGGTAGTCATGAGTGCCAGGGCTACCCAGGAGATCCACACGGCCGGTGGCGCCTTCGGCCGGGTCACTGCCTGTTCGCTCACGTGAGCCACACCCTCAAGTGCCCCGTGGTCTGCGCCACGGGCCAGGCGGAGCTAAACCGCCTGGGGCGAGTAGTCGTCGGCTTGAACATGCCCACTGCCCCCCTCTATCACACAAAGTGCTCGGTGCCTACAGCATGGACCTAGGAATTAGCAGGGAACAGTCCCCAACTCCCCTATACGTCAGGTCGCCGGGGTGCTAATTTGCGCGGTTTCGGGCGCGCTTCCACAGCAAATCGGTGATCAGGACCAGTGCAAGGATGACCACCAGCGCGGCGGCGGTGGCGGGTTCATTGACGAGCGTGGTGGTGCAGAACACGACGAACGTTCCCAGGGTCGCAATCAGGGCGATGATAAGCACCAAAAACTTGGCCCCGGTCTCCCTGTACACCTTGAAGTGGGCCATCGTGACCGCGGAGAAAATGAGCAACGCGACCGCGCTTCCAAGCGACGCGATGCTGTTCAGGTTGAACGTCACCACCATCAGCGCCGCGAGGCCGGCCATGACCAGCAGCCCAACCGGCACCTGCCTGCGGCCCACGGAGCGGCCGAAGACCGGGGGAAACTGTCCCACCGAGGCGAGATGCCGGGTCATCCCCACAGAGGGGTAGAGGCTGGCGTTCACCGCCCCGGACGTGGAGAGCAGTGCGGTGATCACCATCAGCACATAACCGAACTGGCCCAGCGTGGGCTTGGCGGCCTCGGCCAGCGCTGTGGCGCCGTAGGCGACCACCTCATCGGCGGTCAAGGTTCCGAAGACGCCCAGGGAAACCGCGACGTACACCGTCGTGGCGATCGCCAGTGCCAGATACATGGCGCGGGGCAGTTGACGTGACGGGTCAGGCAGATCCTTTGCGGTAAAGGTGATGACACCGAACCCCAGGAAGGCGAAGAACGTCAGCGCCACGCTCGCGATGACCTCGCGGACGCCGGGGTAGCCGGCCGGGTCCAGGAGCGCTGGGTTCCAGTTCGCGATCGTGACAATCGCGAACAAGGACAGGATGGCCAGCACCATCTTCACGATCACGGACTGGACTCTTGCGACCGCCGCGGAACCGACCGCGTTCAGGACGGTCATGACCAGGATGAGTGCGACCGCGAACACTTTGGCCCAGCCTGGGTCGCGACCGGTCAGGACTGCACTGGCATAACCACCGAAGGACGACGCCACCATTGCCCCCACGATCGCGCCGGTCACGTAGAACAGCCACGAAACGATGCCCGTAGCGTGCCCCTCCCCGAACCCCCGGGCCAGGTAGGCCAGCATGCCCCCGCCCGATGGGTACGTCGCGCCGAGCTTCGCGAACGAGTACCCCTGTAGGCCGGCGATGGCGCCCGCCACCAGAAAGGACACCCACACAGCCGAGCCGGCGACAGCGCCAGCTGCGCCCAGCAGCGCGAAGATTCCCGCGCCCACCATGGAACCCACCCCGATGAACGCTGCTTGAATGACGGTCATCTGCTTCTTCGGAACCGTGGTCGACATGGCGTCCCTCTCCGGCGTCAGGCACTTGCAAGCAGCCGTCGCAGGGAGGGTACCACCGCGCCCTGAAGCGTGGAACCCTAGCCCGCTTCGGGCCCCGGGGACAGAACGTCCTGGATCCGCCAGCGCCCGTCGACGGGCACCAGGACCAGGTGAAGCTGCTGCGCGGAGGCGGCGGGTACTTCGGCCACCGTGGCGCCGTTCCCATCGATTTCCCGGTAAGCGGAAGGTTCAGTGGTGATGGCCACCACGGCCCGGGCGGGGCTGCTCTCCGCGGTGGTCTCGATCCGGGTCAGGGCGGTCGAGAATCCGGCCAGGACGTGGCCGGAGGCGCTGAGCTGCGCTTTGATGCGGCCGTCCGAGGCGGCGGCCGCTGAGTCCGGGGCGTTGACGGCCTCGAGCAGTCTGAAGTCGCCAGAGCTCAGTGCCAGTGAACGGAGCCGGGCCAGGCCGCGGACCGCCTCCACCGGGTCGGCGGAGGCCAGGAGTGCCTCAAGATCGGGAAGGATGGCGGCGGCCCCGCCGGCGGCGGTGGGGGGCGGCGGCTCGCCAACCGGCCCCTCCGACGGCGCCGCAGGTCCCTCGTGGCCCACGGGACTTCCTGCCTGCACCGGCGCATCGTGGCCGGACACGATCCCTGGAAACATCCCGGCGATGGCGTCGAGGGCCGTCCCGCCACCGGCCAGCAGCCAGGTGCCGGCCAGCAGGACTGCAGCTGCGAGAGCGGGCAGCAGCGCCCGCCGCGCGGGAGTCCTTCGGAACCCGCGGTGGAGTCCGGCTTTCCGGATGGTGCCTGGGCGCCGGCCCGGGCCGGACTGCACGGCCTTGCGTGTGAGCAGTTGGGGGATGACTGTGGGGTGCACGGAGACCGACAGATCGACGGGCTCCGCCCGGGCGCTGCGGTAGACCATAGCGGCAAACTCCGCCGCCGGCGGACGCTCCCGCCGCTCCCCGCTCAGTCCCGCTTCGAGGGCGGCCACCAACGTTGCCGGCACCCCCGGCACCAGAAGGCTCAGCGGTGGGCGATGCGCCCCGGGCTCGGGGGCCCGTCCGGTGAGGCAATACCAGCCCAGGGCCGCCAGGGAGTAAATGTCGCGTTCGGGCTGCAGTCCGGCCCGCACAGCGTCCGCGGGGGCGGGATCCTGGAATCCTGCCGTGCCCTCTTCCGCGACCGGAGCGGCGTCGGCCACCATGCGCGCGACGCCGAGATCGGCCAGCAGCGGTTTGCCGTCGGCAGTGAAGAGCACGTTGCCGGGGGCCACATCACCATGGGTGAATCCTTGTCCGTGAAGGTATGCCAGGGCCTGCGCGATGGGAGTCAGGACCGTCACCGTCTCGCCGGGCCCCAGACGTCCCCGGCTTCCCACGAGCGCCGCCAGCGAGCCGCCGGGCGCGTAGTCCAGCGCAAGCCCGAGGCCGCTGCCGCCAGAGTCGTGAACCGGCAGGCGCACGACGGCGTGCACGCGAAGCAGGTGGCTGTGTGACAGGGCGGAGAGGATCCGGACTTCGCGCCGCATGACGTCCTCGGCCTCGGACTCTTCCGGTGCAGCGCGGTCGGCATCGAAGCATTTCAGCGCGAACTCGCGGCCCGTTGACTGTTCGGCCACCAGCCAGACCGTGGCGCTGCCGCCGCGCCCCAGCAGCCGTCCGACGTCGTAACCGGGAACCTGGGGGGCCGCACCGGCGGCCGGCGGGAGATCTTCCATACCCAAGGAATAGTCGATTGCGCGGAATCGTGCAGAAGTTATCCACAGGCATGAGAGCTTAAGCACACAAACGGGCGGTGGGTGCGGCGGGGTCTAAGCTTGATGCCATGACTCTTGAGTTCAAACAGCTGGGTCTCGCCCCGGACTTCATCGATTACACGCGCGGCTGGGACATCCAGCGCGAATTGCATGAAAAAGTCCTCGCGGGCACCGCGCCCAGCACTGTACTGCTGCTCGAACACTCCGCGGTCTACACCGCCGGCAAGCGCACCGAAGACCACGAACGGCCCTTTGACGGAACTCCCGTGGTCGCAGTGGACCGCGGCGGCAAGCTCACATGGCACGGCCCCGGCCAGCTGGTGGGCTACCCCATCATCAAGCTCAAGAACAAGGCAGGCATCCGCGACTACGTGGAGCGCCTCGAAGCCGTGATCATTGCCGTCCTGGCGGACTACGGCATCGACGCCGTCCGGATCAAGGGCCGCGCCGGCGTCTGGATCGAGCAGGACGAGAAGGGCCCGGACCGCAAGATCGCGGCCATCGGCATCCGCGTCAACGAAGGCGTCACCATGCACGGCTTCGCGATCAACTGCAACAACGATCTCGCCCCCTACGGCCAGATCATTGCCTGCGGGATCAGCGACGCCGGAGTCACCACCATCGCCCAGGAACTTGGCAGGGACGTCACCCCGGCGGACCTCGTGTCGCGGATCACCGAAGAACTGCGCGAGAATGAACAAGCCCTAGTTGCAACCCCAGAAGGAGCTCTACTGTGACACTGGCACCAGAAGGCCGGAAGATGCTGCGCATTGAGCAGCGAAACGCGGCCACACCGGTGGAACGGAAGCCGGAATGGATCAAGGCCAAGGTCCAGATGGGCCCGGAGTTCGTCCAGCTCAAAAACCTCGTCAAGAAGGAGGGCCTCCACACGGTGTGTGAGGAGGCCGGCTGCCCCAACATCTTCGAGTGCTGGGAAGACAAGGAGGCCACCTTCCTGATCGGCGGCTCCGAATGCACCCGGCGCTGCGACTTCTGCCAGATCGACACCGGCAAGCCCTCCCCCGTGGACATGTTCGAGCCCACCAAGGTGGCCCGCTCGGTCCAGGCCATGCAGCTGCGCTACGCCACCGTCACCGGTGTGGCCCGCGACGACCTCGCCGACGAGGGCGTCTGGCTGTACGCCGAGACGGTCCGCAAGATCCACGAACTGAACCCGGGCACCGGCGTCGAACTGCTGATCCCCGACTTCTCCGGCAAAYCCGAGCACATCGCGGCGATCTGCGACTCCAARCCCGAGGTCTTCGCCCACAACGTCGAAACCGTGCCCCGGATCTTCAAGCGSATCCGCCCGGCGTTCCGCTACGACCGCTCCCTGGACGTCATCACCCAGGGCCGCAAGCTCGGCATGGTGACCAAGTCCAACCTGATCCTCGGCATGGGCGAGACCCGCGAGGAAATCTCCGARGCMCTGCGGGACCTGCACGAGGCCGGCTGCGACCTGATCACCATCACCCAGTACCTGCGCCCCTCCGAACGGCACCTGCCGGTGGACCGCTGGGTCAAGCCGCAGGAATTCGTGGACCTGCAGMACGAAGCGGACGAGATCGGCTTCCTGGGCGTCATGTCCGGGCCCCTGGTGCGTTCCTCCTACCGCGCCGGCCGGCTCTGGGCCACCGCGATGCGCAAGAAGGGCTGGGAAATCCCGGCCGAACTCGCGCACATCGAAAGCTCCGGAAGCACCCGCCAGGAAGCCAGCACCCTGCTCGGCGCCCACGCCGGCGCCTGACATCGACAGAGGATCAAAGATGTTCCACACACGACTTGAAATCATTCCTTCCGAGGGAATCGTCGAAAAGATCCAGGCGGCAGTGCCGCTGACCACGACGCTCACCATCACGTGCCTGCCGCACCACGGGATCGGACGGACCATGCGCACGGCCGTCCAGCTCAGCCTGCTCGGCTACACCGTGGTCCCGCACCTCGCAGCCCGGAGCCTCGAGGACCGCTCCCAGCTGACCGGCATCATCCGGGACTGTGGTGTGGCCGGCATCTCGGAAGTGTTCGCGGTAGGCGGTGACGCCCCGCAGCCTGCGGGTCCCTACGCGAATGGGGGCCAGCTGCTGCGCGAGATCGCGGAAATCAGCGGCGGCCAGATGGCCGTTGGGGTCGCCGGATACCCAGAGGGCCACCCCGGCGTCGGCACTCTGCAGCTGCTCGAATCGCTATTGGCCAAGCAGGAACTTGCCTCCAGCGTCGTCACCCAGATGTGCTTCTCGGCGCACAGAATCCACAGTTATGCGGCGATGCTGCGCCGCGAGGGAGTCACGCTTCCGCTCCTGGCCGGGGTTGCCGGCGCCGTGCAACGAACCAGGCTGATTGCACTGGCAACGAAAATCGGCGTCGGAACGTCCCTGCGGTTCGTT
This sequence comes from Arthrobacter sp. P4_F11, assembly GCF_056401395.1. Taxonomy (NCBI): domain Bacteria; kingdom Bacillati; phylum Actinomycetota; class Actinomycetes; order Micrococcales; family Micrococcaceae; genus Arthrobacter; species Arthrobacter sp. P4_F11. The sequence continues at coordinate 672 of NZ_JBFUJK010000004.1, read as the reverse complement.
AGCCGGACCGGACCGCTCGCCCGCCGCCTCCTGAGCGGCGAACGCTACTCTCCCGACGCTCTTATCGACGAGCTCACCGCCCAGCCCGTCATCGACGGCATCCATCTCTACAGCTTCAATTGCTTTGACGAGTTACCCGGTACCGTCGCCGCTTCGTCGACGGAACTCTCCGCCACCACCAGCCAAGGAAACACACATGCTTGATACCCCGTTCCAGCCCGCGTCCGCCAGCACCGTCACGGGCAGCAGCCGCGTCAAGCGCGGCATGGCTGAGATGCTCAAGGGCGGCGTCATCATGGACGTCGTCAACGCCGAGCAGGCCCGCATCGCCGAAGACTCCGGTGCCGTGGCCGTGATGGCGCTGGAACGCGTTCCGGCCGATATCCGCGCCCAGGGCGGCGTGTCCCGCATGTCCGATCCCGACATGATCGACAAGATCATCGCGGCCGTGTCCGTGCCCGTCATGGCCAAGGCCAGGATCGGCCACTTCGTCGAGGCGCAGGTACTGCAGTCCCTCGGCGTGGACTACATCGACGAGTCCGAGGTCCTGACCCCGGCCGACTACACCAACCACATCGACAAGTGGAACTTCACCGTTCCGTTCGTCTGCGGTGCCACCAACCTCGGTGAGGCCCTGCGCCGGATCAACGAGGGCGCGGCGATGATCCATCC